>JAZFTZ010000020.1:0-2715 GCA_036446955.1 Thermodesulfobacteriota bacterium | reverse complement strand
CCCTGGACCCCCTAGCCCCTAGGTTATCTGGATGGGCGCTACCGCGCCCATCCAGAGCCAACCCAAAGTTTGGGAAGGGGGTGTGGGGGAGAACCCTTTGAAAAGGGTTTCCCCCACAGAAAGGTTTGCCCCAGGCTCTTGCCTTTCAAGGGCCCTCGGCCCCGCCCGCCTGGGAAAATCACCCCATCTCACCAATATAAACAATATAAAAATAAGTCATTTTTTTTCTTGACAAGTTTTAAAACCCTGTATAAACTGCCAACAATCGAGTATATGAATAATGTTTAGGGTGATTATGAGGAAACTCATAAGCGTCATATTTGTATTTTTTCTTCTGGCCGGCATAAGTCACGCGCAGCAAGTTAAGCGGGTGGTCATCATGCCCTTCGAACTGCGGGGGTTTGCGGAGCTTAAATTCTTAAGGGAGGCTATGGTAGATATGCTGGCTTCCCGCATCGGCAGTCAGGGCGGCTTCGAGATCATCGGGGAATCCAAAGTCCTCACCATGCTGGCTAAGGGCGAGCTGGGCCCGGTTAATGAAGAGAAGGCGGTGGCCGCCGGGCGTCTGCTTGGTGCCGACTACATCATCCTGGGCGGCTTGACCAAGCTGGGCAAAAACGTAAGCCTGGATGCCAAGATAATGGATGTAAGGGCGGAGAGGGTGATAGCCCGGGCCTTCACCGTCAGCCAGGGCCTGGAGGGTGTGCTGGTCCAGGTCAATAAGCTGGCCGACCAGCTCCACGCCGGGCTTTTGAAACCGACGCCGATTGTCGCCCGAAGGGAGACCAGGCCTGCTCCCCGGATGGCTGCTCGCCCGCTCGGGATAGCGCCTCAAGCTCGGCCCCAGCCCAGGAAGAGCCCCTCCGGAGAGATAAAGTTCAAGCCCCAGGCCCCCCCGGTCAGGCAGGCATCTATGAGCCAATCCAGTCCGGGAACCAAGATAAAGTTTTATAAAGCGGGGGAGAGGCCTTACAGTCAGCCGGACTGGCGCAGTCGCACCTATCGGGCCCAGATAATGGACGTCGCGCTGGGCGATGTGAACGGTGACGGCAAGGTGGAGCTTTTAGTCTTGCTCTTAGATAAGCTGATTATTTACCGCTGGGACGGCCAGGGCTTCAATGTACCGATTTATACCCACAAAGCCAAACATGCCGCCAACCTGTTTTATAGCCTGGACGTGGCCGATATCAACGGCAACGGCCGGGAGGAGATATTCGTTAGCGTCCTGGCGCAAGATTTTCTGAACTCCTTCGTCCTGGAATATTCGCGCCAGGGGAAAGGCTTTAAGACCATATGGAAGGATGTCGATAAATTCTTTCGGGTGCTGGATTTGGGGGACAAGAAGCGGATATTGGTGGGCCAGGAAACGGGAAAGGAGTTTCCTTTCTACGGACGGGTGCATCAGATTGTGTACCGTAATGGCCGCTACGCGAGAGGCAACTCCCTATCCCTTCCTCGTAAGAGCAACATCTACAATTTTATCCAGGCTGACTTCGATGGTTCCGGACAGGCGAAAACGGTTAACGTTGACGAGGACAGTATATTGTATTTCGTCGGTCCAGGGGGTAAGAGTCTGGCCCAGAGTAACAACCGTTATGCCGGGCACGACCGCTACATTCAGTATGATACCGTGGATACGAACATAGAGATAGAGAAGGACCCGGCCCGGATTATCCACCACGGTCGCTTGCTGCTGAGGGACATGGATAACAACGGCCGGAAAGAGATAGTTACGGTCAGAAACAACATGTCCATATTCGACCGTATCCTGCCCATGTCCCGGACTTTCAATGATAGCGCCATTGTCGGCGTGGAGTGGAACGGCGCTAGCTTCGAGGAGCGCTGGACTACCAAGAAGATAGAGGGCTCGGTCATCAATCTGGCCATGGCCGACGTGGACGGCGATGGCAAAGAGGAATTGGTGGCCGCGGTTATGCAGCCCAGTTCGTTTTTCACCGGCCTGAGTCTTTCCTTAGCGGATAGGGTGAAAAGTGCAGTCTATCTTTATAAGTTTTAACGGCCAGGGAAGTGGTAACCGGATGCGGGGCCCCCCGGCGGGCCTAGCGCATATCTGGGGGCCCCAAATGCGGGCCCAATGGTTGGTCTGGTAGAAAAGGAGGTTAGAATATGAATAGATGGTTGGCAGTAACTGTGGCGGTTGTGGGGCTGTTCTTTTTAGCGGCCAGTACTACCTCTGCCCAGATCAAGTATTCCCAGCGTGGGTTCTTCCTGATGGATTACAAGAGTGCGGCTAACGTATCCAGAAACGAAAGCCCAAAGGACTTCAGCGAGACCGAGTGGAACGATTTCTCCACCTTCCGGGGCCGGTTCTGGAACACCTTCAGCCTGGGCAAGAGCGTATTTGCCACCTGGACGTTCGAGACCGATATCCAGTTCGGCAAGATTTCCGGTGGTGGTAGCAAGTCGAGCGACAACAGCGCGTTCAGCAGCGCCATGTCCTCCCGGGGTGATAGGGTCAACATCGAGACCGCGGAGTTGTTCCTGGACATGGCCATTCCCCACACCGATTATCGCATAAGGGGTGGCCAGATACCAATGACCGTGGTCTTACCGGTATACCAGGAAAGAACTACTGGCTTCAAGCTCTATCGGGCGGCAGGAAAAATCAGGCCGACAATAATATGGATCCCCGCGGAAAAGGTGCTTGGTGCACAGGGAATGGATGATAACATCTTCGGCGCCTGGGTTGATTTC
>JAZFTZ010000019.1:0-3224 GCA_036446955.1 Thermodesulfobacteriota bacterium | reverse complement strand
TGACAAGGAATACCAGGTCATGAGGGACGCGGCCCTGAAGATCATCCGTGAGATCGGGGTGGATACGGGTGGGTCGAATATTCAGTTTGGTGTTCATCCCGATAACGGGCGGCTGGTGGTCATCGAGATGAATCCTCGGGTTTCCCGAAGCTCGGCGCTGGCCTCAAAAGCCACCGGTTTTCCCATCGCCAGGATCGCGGCCAAGCTCGCGGTCGGTTATAACCTTGATGAATTGAGAAACGACATTACCCTTAAAACGCCGGCCAGCTTCGAGCCCGCGCTGGATTACGTGGTGGTGAAAATACCCCGGTTCGCGTTTGAGAAATTCCCCCAGGCCGAACAAACCCTGACCAGCCAGATGAAATCGGTGGGCGAGGTCATGTCTATCGGCCGTACCTTCAAAGAGTCGCTGCAAAAAGCGCTTCGCTCGCTGGAGATAGACAGCTACAGCCTGTTTGACCGTGCTGGCCAGACAGCGGCCAGCATGGAGTTAGTGCGGCAAAAAGTTGAAACCCCCAACTGGGAGCGGCTCTGGTACATCGCCGAGGCGTTTCGCCGGGGCATGGAGGTTGCCGAGGCCCAGCAGCTGAGTAAGATCGACCCCTGGTTTTTGGACCAGATCAAGCAAATAGTTGAGTTCGAGGATGAACTTCAGGCTATTAATCTTCGTGAAATTAATGATAATTCTTTGCTAATCGAGAAGTTGACCCAGGCCAAAAAGACCGGGTTCTCCGACGTCCGGCTGGGAGAGTTATGGGGTGTTAGCGAGGATGAGATAAGAAAGATAAGACACCAACGGGATTTGAGGGTTAGCTTTAAAACGGTGGATACCTGTGCGGCTGAGTTCGAGGCCTATACCCCGTATTTTTATTCCACCTACGAGGGCGAGGACGAATCCAAGCCCACTGATAAGAAAAAGATCGTTATATTGGGGAGCGGCCCCAACCGGATAGGGCAGGGGATTGAGTTTGACTATTGCTGCGTTCATGCCTCGCTTGTGCTCAGAGAGCAGGGGTACGAGACCATAATGGTAAACTGCAATCCAGAGACGGTAAGCACCGATTACGATATCTCCGACCGGCTGTACTTTGAACCGCTTACCCTGGAAGACGTGTTGAACATCGTCAATGGCGAGAAGCCGCAGGGTGTTATCGTCCAGTTCGGCGGCCAGACGCCCCTCAAGCTGGCTGTCCCTTTGGAGAAAGAAGGGGTTAAAATTCTTGGCACGTCCCCCGACAGTATAGACCGGGCTGAGGACAGAGACCGGTTCCAGAACCTGGTGACTGATTTGGGCCTGCTGAAGCCGGACTCAGGGACGGCTCGCTCATATACCGAATCGGTAGCGGTGGCCGAGGCTATCGGCTACCCGGTGGTGGTGCGCCCTTCCTACGTGTTGGGAGGGCGGGGCATGGAGATAGTTTACGACCGGGAAAGGCTGGAAGTGTATATGAGGGAGGCGATGCTGGCCTCTCCCAAACATCCGGTTCTGATTGACAGGTTCCTGGAAGCGGCCATCGAGATAGATGTGGACGCGGTGAGCGATGGAGAAACCGTTGTCATCGGTGGCGTCATGGAGCATATAGAGGAGGCTGGCATCCATTCCGGCGATAGTGCCTGCTGCCTGCCTCCCTATTCCATTTCCAGCCAGACGGTGGAGGAGATTTGCCGGCAGACTCGGGCCTTAGCTTTGGAACTTAAGGTGGTTGGCTTGATGAACGTCCAGTTCGCCGTCCAAAACGGCCAGATATACGTACTGGAAGTCAACCCGCGCGCCTCTAGGACCGTGCCCTTCGTCAGCAAGGCTATAGGCAAGCCGTTGGCCAAGATAGCCTCCCTGCTCATGACCGGGAAAAAGATGAGGGAGGTGGGATTTACCCAGCAGATTAAACCCAAGCATCTTTCGGTTAAAGAATCGGTGTTTCCTTTTATAAAGCTTCCCGGCGTTGACACCATTTTGGGCCCGGAGATGAAGTCCACCGGCGAGGTCATGGGCCTGGACTATGATTTCGGCCGGGCCTTTGCCAAGTCCCAGTTGGCGGCCGGCATGGACCTTCCCCTAACGGGCCGGGCCTTTATGAGCGTGAAGGACGCGGATAAGCCTTTGATCGTAGCGGTGGCCAGTAAATTACTTCAACTCGGCTTTAATCTGATTGCCACCCGGGGCACCGGGGCCTACTTAAAAGAGCAGGGCTTAGCGGTTGAATTTATCAACAAGGTGCTGGAAGGTCCTCCCCATATCGTGGATGCCATAAACCAAGGGGAGATTGACCTGGTCATTAATACCACCTTCGGTGCCAAGGCGGTGGCTGACTCCTTCTCCATCCGCCGCTCCGCCTTGCACAAAAACGTTGTCTACTACACAACCATATCCGAAGCCAAGGCCGCCTGCGCAGCTATCGAAGCCATGCAAAAAGGCGACCTGGACGTAAAACCGCTGCAAGAATATTACGAGGAGTAAGGGGAGAGGTGATAGGTTTAGGGGGAACCCTTTAAAAAGGGTTTCCCCCTAAAACCCCCTCCTAAACTTTTTGGGTTAGCCCGGGGAATTTTGCTGAAAGCAAATTTCCCCGGGCGGGACAGTCACTACATTGGGAAGCAGTCTTTGACAGAGCCGAGGCGTTTTGGCCGTTAGAGACGTCAGCATATATTTGCCCTTTGCCTTGGGAAGAGAAAGAGCATAAGATAAATCAACACTGAAAAGAAACGCCGGAGTGGATGCGGTGTTGCCGGAACCCTTCCTAGGAATCTTGATCCCTGAACTGACCTCGTTTGCCAAAGAATACTATAAAGGTAAGCGCCTGAAAAAGAGGATTGACGAAACCGTCCATAAGGCTTTCACCCACCATTCGGACAATCTTCTAGCCCTGTGCTTCGACGAGACGTTTACCAAAACCTTATTTCTCTTGGCCGGGGGACAAACAATTGACGCCCAAGGTTTGGTGGGTTTAGGGGTCTCGGTCTCAAAAAGTAAGGGAATTAGCCTGACCCGGAGCGAGATAATAGAAGAATTGAGGAAGTTTGCCCTTAAGCTCAATAACATCTTTGAACAGATTACGCCCGAGGCAGGCAAAATCCCTAATGCCTTCTCCAATTTCTATCACTCGCTCGACCATTTATCCACCCGCGGGGCCCAGGTTCCAGTTGAGCCAGGGCAGAAACAATCAACTTCATTGTTCCCCATAGACAGAACAGCTTATTGCGCCACCAGGAAGATTGGATCAAGC
>JAZFTZ010000018.1:0-6644 GCA_036446955.1 Thermodesulfobacteriota bacterium | reverse complement strand
GGATAACCGGGCCTGGACCATAGAGAAGCTCCAGTCCTTTTCAAATTTTTCCCCTGAGGCAGCCCGAGTGGTATACCGCCAACTTAGCTTCGGGGCGAGCGGCCGGGTAGACCCGGAAGTTCTGGAGAACATAAGGAAGTTCTTGATCGAGTTCAACATTGTATCTAAGGAAAGGATTCCTCCCTTAAGCCAGCTTTATGTCGGAGGACTCGCTCCCTAGCGTCATATGCCAGCAACTCTAACTTTGAAAGTAGTGCAATAATTAGGGGGGCAGGTAACTCCAGGCCCAGGATTTCGTCCGACAAAATAAGCCCTGGGTTTAGAAGCAACTAGTAGAAACCTATAACTACACTCCTAGAGTGGCGGGCATAGTGTCCGAGCTTGTTGATTGTGAGGCTTCCGGTAGACTCCAAGATCAGCCGGAAGGGGGTGGAGAGTGTAAGAAACTTCCTCATCGAGTACAATCTCGTTGATGAAAAGAAGACACCCCCGGTTAATGAACTCTTCACTAACAGATTTCTTGAATAGCGGAGGGTAGAGGATTGAGGTGTCAATCAGCAGTAAACTCCTGGAGGCTAAAGCCGTGCCTTGCTCACGGCTCAGGTATCTGAGATCATTCTGCTGATGAAGAGTACTGTAGAGAAATGGAAGAGATCAGAATCATATGCTGCCTCTTGACGATCTCCGACGAAGTAGCCGGCACCTGGGGCTGTAACTATGAAAAGGATAGAATATGTCCTTCTCTAGCAAATAATCTTTGCGCTATTGACACGCTCCAATCTTAGAAAGATAGTATTTATCACCATGATTTGGCCCGGGTCTCTTGGCCTGAGGGATCCTTTGGCGTGGCGAGCTTGCTCTGAGATACCCTTTGGCCTTGGAGTGTCCCGGGTTAGAGAAAAGGCTAATTTAACCAACCAGCAAGTGAGGAAGTTAATGAAGGTACCTCGTCACCATCTCTACACCTGTACCGGAAAACATTGTAAGAACTTCAATTCTGAAGACGTAGTTGACCGCCTTAAAGCGATCATAAAAGAAAAAGGTGTTAAAGGGGTCGTGACCACTAGCTCTGGCTGTGTACACCTGTGTGACATGGCGTCGGTAATGGTGGTCTATCCCGAGGGTGTCTGGTACGCGCCTGTCAAAGCCGAAGACCTGGAGGAGATCGTCGAAGAATACCTGATGAATGGTCGACCCGTAGAAAGGCTCAGGCTCACGCCTGACCATCCCCAGGAACTAAAGCGTAAGGCATTTTATACCCAGCTTTTCGGCCGCGATTCAGTGACCAAGCAAGAGGCGGTCAAGCTGGCCCAGGAGGCGGGCTTATCCCCAGAATAGGTGGAACTACAGGTATCAACCGGCTTTTTTGAGATCCCCGATGAGGCCAAGCCCGACATCCTGAAACCGGCCCATAAAGTCTACGCTCGTTACTCTGGTTGAGGCCCAGTTAACCCGGTTGTGTCTGTCAAAGGTATAGGGGAAATTCTTCAATTTAGACCTGAAACCTTGTCGGGGGACGGGGCTGTGGGCCGTCCCCTTTGATCCACTATCCCCCGGTTAGTGTGTTTGGGAAGGGGGCGCGAGGGAGAACCCTTTTCAAAGGGTTTCCTCCACAAAACACCCGCAGTCCTCTCCGGGCGAAAATTTACGCCAAAAGCTACCCTCCAGCATTGACGTAACCTAAGCCAAGCTATAAAATAACCACGTAAGTTTATGTCCAACATGAGGATGACCATGGTTGATAAGAGGCTGATATCCAAACGGGATATAACTATCGAGCTTTTCCAATTAGAAAATGGTAACGCGCATCTGGAAGCCAATTTCTTAGATCCCTACCATCTCATCCGAATGGAGATGGAGGTGGAGCCCAACAGCCGTAAGATCGTTAAGGCGACCGCCACCATGCCCAACAGTCCCTTTCGCGCCTGCCCGGTGGTGCTTAAAAGGATGTCATCCCTGCGCGGTCTGGTTATTGGTAAAGGGGTGATGCGAGAGGTGGCTAAGCGAGTGGGCGGTGCTCTCGGGTGCGTTCATTTGAGAGAGCTGACCTTGGAAGTAATCAACTTCGCGGCGACCTCCCTGATCGGTTATGATCAGGGCTTGGGTTTAATGAGCAAGGCGTATAGTCAGAAATCGGACGAAGAGCGTTTCCAGATGTCCAAGGATATGCTCAAAGGGACATGCCGTATATACTCCTGATCGGGGGCGGCGATGCTGGCACTTAGAAGAAACCTGGGACGGGTCGACCGTACCATAAGGGTAGTTATCGGCTTCGGCCTGATTGCCCTGGTGTTCGTGGGACCCAAGGTTTGGTGGGGATGGTTAGGCTTGCTATTGGTGGCCAGCGGATTCTTCGGCTATTGAGCCTGAAAGGCTGTGCTGAGGAGGTTCCTCGGCTCCGACAGGACAGAGAGTCCAGAATAGGTAAGGCCCGAGTTTAGTCACCTGCCCGGGAGTAGCGCTGCATTTGCCTCATCCTGGCCTTGGTCCAGCCAGGATGGTCCCTCAGCTATCGTGCCCAAGCCGGAACCGCTTTGATAATCCAGCTGACCACCCCCGATTTTGCCGCGGCAGGGTCCTTAAGGGGCCCGACCGCGACTTTTAACTTTTCTATCTAGACCTCCAGCTTCTTCTCCATGCAGGAAGGGTGCCCGGCCCCAAAAAACCGATTGAGCACCATCAGAGGGGCGCGGAATATCTGCTAGGTTTTTTCGCCAAGGCCGATCCCGTCTAGCGAGCGGTATAGTAAATTATATCATCGGCGTTGACCTTTTTCTCCAAATATCCATACTTGTGCATCATATCAGCTATCTTTTGAAGGCCAGCGACGCTAACGTGCTCCTTGTAAAGATACCAGGCCACCTTTAAGGCTACCTCCTTCTTCATCCGGGTGTATTTAGGCACGATAGTGCCCCGGGCCTCGGTCTCGTTCTCGCTCATCCAGGCTATTCCCTTTTTGATAGTAATCGAGAACCGGGCGGCTGATTCAGAATTTTTCTTCAGCCACCTCTTGGATGACGCGAAGGCAGTCAATATCGAGCCGGGCATTATCTCGGTTACCGGAGAGACCAATAACCTTACATCGATTTCCCTTAGCGCCCTGGTCATAAAGGGGTCCACCATGTAGGCACCGTGCACCACCCCCTTGGCCAGGGAGGGCAGCATCACCGAGCGGCGCATCTCCAGCCAGATTATCTTCTTGGGATCCCCCCCAGCTCTCTCCACCAGGATATTGGTGGTCAGGTCATCCACCTGGCCCCGGGCGGCTATGGCAATCTTTTTCCCGGGCAGGTCCTTGGCGCTTTTTATACCGGAATCCTTCCTCACGATGACCGCGGAGATGCCTGGATACTTTGTAGGGCTATTGGCCATGGGAGATACAATCGTGAAGTCAAATCCCCTACTTGCCCCTCGTATAATAGGAGGCACACTGGAGCCGGCAATGTGCACCGAGCCACCGGCCATGGCCTCCAGCTTCTTGGGCCCTCCGGAGATAGCTATAGTACTCACCTCCAGCCCCATCTCCTTGAAGTAGCCTTTCTCCTGCCCCACGAACAGCGGCAGGTAGGAGCCGATGGGTGATATGGCCACCTTGAGCTTGGTCAGCTGCGCCCAACCCAGGGAAGCGTTTGACGCCAGAAATACCATGGCCACTAAGATAAACAGTCTTTTCATAGAAAGTTCCTCCTCCTTTGGTTTGGTGAGTAACGATCAAACCACAAAAGTTATGCTAGAACTCTAACCCCAGTGTAAGATTCTGCTTATACGTAAGAACTGGGACGGCAAACAAGTCTGCCGCCTCTCCGTGTAGTAATTTAACTCTATCAGTTACGAAAATCAAACCTAAATGTCAAGTTTTGTATTTTTATGGCCTTTTTTTATGCGATATGGGCTCCTTCCTCCGGTTTGTGAAGTCCTGGTGTCAGTCGTTTCGCCTTTATTTTTGAAGGGTGGGGGTGCTATAATAAATTTGGCAACAGAGTACGGCAAAAAGGGGAATATTCCTCCCTTAGTAACCGTCTTACAAGCGATGGGAGGTGATAGTATGATTGGCAAGATCTTCGACCCAGCAGGGATTTTACGATAGAAAACCACGGGGGGTTGACCAAAGTCACCCCCCGGTTCTTCTTATATGCAGGGATGGATTAATACCTGCCCTGGCTAGAGCCAGCAGAGATTAACTTTTATAGAAAGCGCTCAGTACCCGGTCTGGTATCAGGGGCAAGCGGCTTAACTTTACACCCACGGCATCCTGCAACGCGTTGGCCAGCACTGCAGCTGCAGGCATGGTGGAGAGTTGGCCTATCGATTTAGCCCCGTAAACAGTGTTGGGGTCTTGGCTATCTACCAGGATAGTCTGTATAGGTGGAACGTCCTGAGCGGTAGGAACCCGGTAATCCAGGAAATTGGGGTTGAGTATTTTACCCCCATCCCAGATGAACTCCTCGGTAAGGGCATAGCCGATCCCCGTTACCAATCCGCCTTCCACCTGGCCCTCACTAGCCGCCAGGTTGATCGCCTGGCCCATATCGTGGGCGGAGACCAAATTGATGAGCTTCATTCGGCCGGTTTCCGGGTCAACCTCGACCTCAGCCGCCTGCGCGGCAAATGAATAGGCAGGAGAGATATTTCCATAGAGGGTATCCGGGTTGGGCCCCTGCACGTCAGGCTCATCTATGCCCGTTCCGGTAATCGCGCAACCGCCTTTGCGAAGGATGGCGTAGCGGGCCACCTCCTCAATGGATACAGCTTTAGCCGGAGTCCCTCTCACCGAGATTTTTCTCTCCTTAACCTCCAGATCATCGACATTGGCTTCCAGCATCTGTGCGGCCAGCTCAACGAGTTGCTTGCGGGCATCAGCCGCCGCCAACCGGACGGCATTCCCCCCGCTTACGGTGACCCTCAATCCCCACGGCCCCATGGAGTACGGGGTAATGTCGGTATCAGGCGTTGTAACCTGGACATCCTCAAAGGGTATGGCTAACTCCTCAGCCGCTATCTGAGCCGCCACCGTTACCCAGCCCTGGCCGTATTCCGCTTCCCCGGAAATTACTCTTGCTCTACCGTCCTCCGAGATGGTGACATGGGCCACCGAACCGGCGAACTTCTCCGAGCGCCGGGTAGAGGTGTAATAGATGGCACAGGCCAGCCCCAATCCCCGGTTGGCCACAGGATTACGTTTTTTCTCCTGCCAGCCGATTCGCTCAGCGGCCCTGGTAATACACTCCCTGAGCCTGCAACTGGTTATCTGCCAGCCATGAACCGAGAGGTCCCCGGCACAGATAGCGTTTTTGAGCCTGAGCTCAACCGGGTCAATATTGAGCTCGCGGGCGATTCGGTCCAGATGGGTCTCCAGGGCAAAGAGCATTTGCAGTTGTCCAAAGCCCCGAAACGCACCCACCGGAGCCTTATTGGTGTATACCGCCTTTGCCTCCGCGCGAAGGTGGGCAATCTTATACAGCGAGTCCGGGGCCATGATCATCTGGCCCACTACCCTGGGCCCCAGGTCAATGTAGGCCCCGTTATCCGCGACTATTCGGGTATCTTTGACCAGCAGGGTGCCGTCTCGGCCGACCCCGGTCTTGATATCTATCAGCGCGGCCACCCGAGGAAGGGTAGCGATGAACTCCTCTTCCCGGTCATTTGCCATTTTCACCGGTTTTCCCGTCCTCTGGCTCAACAACGCGCAGATGCTGTACAAGGGCAGCGTGCTTATCTTACCGCCGAAGGCCCCGCCGCAATGGGCCTGGGCGACCCGGATGCGGCTCTCAGGCATGCCGAATATCTCTGCCAGAGCAACCCTTACCCCCGAGGGGTCCATGCAGGATACCCATAAGGTTAACTTGCCTGAGACGTCAAAGCTGGCCAGGCAGTCGAGCGGCTCCAGATAGCACTGGTGCTGGCTATGGGCGAAGGCCCGGTCCTCGAAAATCCGATAGGCTTTCTTAAAGGCCTGGTCAGGATCACCCCTCACCACCTTGAAATGGGCGGCGATGTTGTCCTTTTGATTGTGAATTCTGGGGGCATCGGGCTTGAGGGCCTCCTCGGTATCGAATACCGCGGGCAACTCCTCATAATCAACCTCGATCAGCTCCAGCGCCTCCTGAGCCACCTCCTCGTCAACCGCGGCCAGCGCGGCCACTTCATCCCCCACATATCGGACTCGGCCCGAGGAGAAGATGCGGTTCTCCTGCCAGAAGGGCCGGACCATCCGGTCTATCCCAGGGGCATCCTGAGCGCTCACAACCGCCTTAACCCCGGTCAGCCTTTCCGCCTTACGGGTATCTATATTGAGGATACAGGCATGCGGAAGGATGCTCCTTAACACCTTGCCAGTTAGCATGCCGGGCAAAGCTATATCCACGGTATAAATTGCCTTGCCGGTAACCTTCTCCAGACAATCAGGCCGGGGCGGGCTCTTGCCCACCACCTGATACTGCCCCATCCGCAACCTCCTTCAACTGATACCCGTCATGATAAAGGACATTATATTCTGCCTCCCCTCCTGTCAACCCTGCTGTAGGGAGGGGTTAGGGTTTTTGTGGGGGAAACCCTTTGAAAAGGGTTATTCCCACACCCCTTTCCTAAACTTTGAGTTATGTTTGGATTGGCGCGGTAGCACCAATCCAAAGGGACTAACAAGG
>JAZFTZ010000017.1:0-6061 GCA_036446955.1 Thermodesulfobacteriota bacterium | reverse complement strand
CTCCTCGGAGTTTCGCTACCGGGACCCGCTAATAAAAAAAGGCGACCTTTTGGTCCTTATCAGTCAGTCCGGAGAAACCGCTGATACTCTGGCCGCGGCCCGGGAAGGTCAGGTCAAAGGCAGCGAGCTTTTGGCCATTGTCAACGTGGAAGGTTCCAGCTTGGCCCGAATGGTCGACCATGTGTTGCTCACTTATGCCGGCCCGGAAGTGGGGGTGGCCTCTACCAAGGCCTTCGTTACCCAGCTTACCGCGCTATATCTACTGGCATTGGCTCTAGGAAGCATGCGAGGAATGATCTCCCCCGACCAGCTAAAAGAGCACATCAACAATCTGCTAGGCATTCCCGCGCTGGTGGAAAAGGTGCTTTTG
Source organism: Thermodesulfobacteriota bacterium (assembly GCA_036446955.1). Lineage (GTDB taxonomy): Bacteria > Desulfobacterota > JAZFTZ01 > JAZFTZ01 > JAZFTZ01 > JAZFTZ01. The sequence continues at coordinate 5,691 of JAZFTZ010000017.1, read as the reverse complement.
CTGGACGCCAAGCTGGAGAGTTTGGCCCGGCGTTTCGCCCACTGCAAGGATTTCCTTTACCTGGGGCGAGGCATAAATTATCCCATCGCGCTGGAGGGTGCGCTGAAATTAAAGGAGATCTCTTACATTCATGCCGAAGGTTACCCGGCAGGCGAAATGAAGCACGGACCTATCGCGCTCATAGATAACGAAATACCAGTGGTAGTACTGGCTACCAAAGGGCCCAGTTATGAAAAGATGATGAGCAACATAGAGGAGGTCAAGGCCCGTGACGGCGTGGTTATTGCCTTTGCCAGCGCGGGGGACCGCGCCCTGGCTTCCCGGGTGGACCATATCTTTTATCTTCCCCAGGCCAGCGAGCTAGTCACTCCTATCGTCTTAACCGTTCCCCTGCAGCTCCTTGCCTACCACGTGGCCCGGCTCAAGGGCACCGACGTGGACCAACCCCGCAACCTGGCCAAAAGCGTTACCGTGGAGTAAGAAACCTCCAACCTCCCTTGCTAGTTGGGGGATGGGGGGGTGGCCACCGCGGCAATCGGGGCTGGTTGAAGATAACCCCGCGTCTGGAGCACCACCACTACCACGACCCATACCAGGGCAATAGCACCTAGGGAGCGGAAGACCGTCTGCACATTGCTGGCCATGAGAATGAGCCCGGCAATAAGGGGCGAGGCCGACTTCGCTAGGTTCTGGAACAAGCGGTCCGCGGAGACCAGACCACCGCGCAATTTCCCCGGCGCGCTTTGTACGAGCAAACTTGACTGGGCCGGTGAAATAAGCCCATTGGCCAGGCCATAGAACAGCATGACCGCGACTAGCCACCAGATGCTAGTTGCCGCCGAGGCTGCTAAAAGGCAGACCCCCTGAGTGGAGAAGGCCAGAATAACCAGGTGCACCTTGTCATAACGCAGGGCCAGGTTTCCCAGCTGACTGGAGGTGACCATAGCCCCCAGCGCGTACACGCTGAACAGAAAACCCCCTTTAGCCACCGGAATGCCCAACGCGTCCAGGGCAAAGATGGGGAGATAGGTGAAAAAGGCGAAGTCCAGAAAGAAACGAAGCGAACTCATGGAGAAAATGGTCAGGCAGCGCAACCGAAGCGACAGCGCGACGACCTCCTTGAAATAGAGCCGAGGCCGCGCATGTCTGAGCATATCAGGTTCAGGTAGCCAGCGCATAACACCGACGGCCAGTAGAAGCGCCAGCCCGTACAGGAGAAAAGGCGTCTGCCAGGCCAGCGCGCCCAACATGCCAGCCAACCCGGGAAAAACTAGCAACCCGATGCGGTCGAAAAATACCTTCATCCCCTGAGCGGTAGTCTCCTGCTCCTTAGTACAGCAATCGCCGATGAGGATCACCACCATGGGCATGATGCCGCTAAAACCCACTCCCTGCACTGCCCTCAAAATCAGCAGCCAGGCGAGATCCTCGATGAAGTAGATGGCCAGGCCCGCAGCGCCATACAGGAGAAGGCTCATCACCAAGACCAGTTTTCGCCCCCGTAGGTCGGCGATGGGCCCCACCAGGGGAGCTATAAAGATGCTGGGAAACGCGAAGGCAGAGAGGACCAGCCCGATCTGGGCCTTGGGGATGTGAAGGGACTCGCGGATAACCGGCAATATGGGATAGATGAGGCTGGTGCCCATGATCATAATCACCGAGGAAGAATAGATGAGCTGCAGATTGGTGTTGTGCCTCAGCTTAAGCGTTTGGATACCTCTCAGAGCCGACCTTAACAATGTAAACCCCGGGAAAGACTAGCGGGACACTCTGTAAAAGGAATCAGCCTTGGCCACGGCCAAGAGCCATTTCTCAACCCCGGCAGCGATCATGGCTAATATTCAAATAATTCCAGAATCATTCACCTAAGTCAATCTTACCTTCTTACCTTTGAGATAACCATTTATCGTTGAACATTTAGGAAGCCCCCTTTTAACATGGTTACTCCCAAAATCAAAAAGCTCCCAAGGGGGCCTAAACCTAGCCGGGAAAATTTAGGAAGAGGCTGGGGGGACAGGTCGGATTTTTCCTTGACTAAGGCCTGAGCTTCTGGGAGAATAAGACTAAATTGGTCAACTATCTTGGGAGGGATCAAAATGGCACAGTTTGACGTTATTGAGGAGTTCAGGGAGGATCACCGAAAGGTCAGAGACGGTCTGCTGGGTATTGCCAGCGCTCTTGAGCAGCGGGATGTCCTCAAGGCTAGAGAGATCCTTAACGGTCTTAACACGTTGGTGGGGCCCCATTTCCGATATGAGGAAGAGGCACTTTACCCAGCAATGAAGCAATTCCTGGGGGAATATGTAGACCAGCTCATAGAAGAGCATGATGGTGTCATAAAGACAGCTAAGGATTGCGCCCAGCTATTGAGCAAGGACTCCTTATCAGATCAGGAGGCCAACGAGGCAATTAAAGCCGCTCGGTCCTTGTTGGTTCACGTGAGTAACTGCGACGGGCTGGGGATTCTGATCGAGAGGCTCACCAGCCAGGAACTCAGCTCTATGGCGGAGAAGTACTCCCAGGTCCGAAAAGAGAGAGTGCCTCTTTTCGAGTGGGCCGACACCATAAGAAAAAAGTAACGATTATTCGATGGAGCAAAGTGAAACGAAAAACCGGGCCACGCTCATCGTTCACAGCGGCGCTTACGACCGGGTGAGCTATGCCTTATCCCTGGCGCTAGTAGCCCTGGCTATGGGTATGGAAGTTTACATGCTATTTACCTATGGCGGGCTGAAGAGATTGGTCAACGGCCATACCGAGGATATGGACCAGGAGACTACCCCCGAGTTAAGAGAAATTATACAAAGAGGTCTGGCCAAAGGAACCTTCCAGTCGATAACTGACTCGCTTACCGAGGCCAAAAAGATGGGCCTTAAGGTTTACGCCTGCGCGGGCGCAATGGCCAATCTCAACATTGTCCGAGACGAACTCATCCCCGAGGTTGATAAGGTCATTGGCCTGGCCAGCTTTCTTCAATTGTGCCAGGGTGCGGCGATGACCTGGTACGTATGAAGTCGGATGACTTCCTGGATACATCGACTCCTTTAAGAGGGCTTTCACCTAACTTGAAACCCTCCTTAGGAACGGGCCTCTTCCCCTGGACCCCTCTAGCCTAGCCCGGAAAGTTTAGAACGGGGGTTGGGGGGTAACCTTACTCTCACCCCAAGGGGCGGGGCTTCTTGGGGGGGCGGAAAATAAAAGGTTTCCCCCACAGCCTTCCAGGTCCAGCGCCCTCGGCCCTGTTCACCATCGCCCTGGCGTCATGGCTTATTTGCCATTGACTCAGGCCCGGCCAAGGCTATAGACTCTTGCCCTGGAGATAGTAAGGAGGCGATGATGACCTGGCGGTATTACCACACGGTTTGGGCGGTTATGGTATTTACCTGGCTGACTAATTATTCCGTGCGGGTGGGGCTTGCCCCGGCTCTGATACCGATAATGAAGGAATTCAATCTTACCTATGCCCAGGGTGGCCTTTTGGCCACCGCTTTTTTTTATGCCTATACCATGATGCAGCTGCCCGCCGGGTACCTGGGCGACCGGCTGGGAAAGAAGGCCATCATAGTGCTGGCCGCCGCCTGGTGGGGACTGATGTCCCTTTTTACCGGCTTTACTCGCTCCTTTCCGATGCTATTTATAGCCCGGTTCCTAACCGGCGTGGGCCAGGGCAGCCTGTTCAGCAACGACCGGCCGATAATAGCCGCCTATACACCCCGGGAGAAGATGGGCATGGGTCAGGGCATATCTTTCATCGGTCTGGGAATTGGCATGACTCTGGGGATTCTGTTTGCCGGAATGATTACCGATAGCTTTGGCTGGCGCTATATATTTATCTTCTATTCCATCCCCTCCTTTTTGGCCGCCTTGCTGGTCTTTGTAAAGATCAAAGAACCCCAGGCCCGAGCAGTATCGCCGGGCAGCGAGAGAAAGGTGCCCTACCGGCTGGTCTTTACCAGCCCTGATTTGTGGCTTTTTTCCCTCGCGGGCATAGCCGCCATCTATTGTCTGTGGGTCCTGGGGGTGTGGGCCCCGGCTATGTTTAAAGAGATAGGCGTGAAGGAGCTGGCCGAGTCTTCGGTATATTCCAGCCTTCTGGGCATAGCCGCCATTCCTGGCCTCATTCTGACCGGCATGGTCACCGATGCTCTGGTCAAGCGGGGCACGGGCAGGAAGGTGGTGATAGCCGCGGAGTTTGTTGCCATTGCCGTGCTTATGGCGCTGATTGGGCTGGCAGTAAGCATGCGAGCCAGCGCACTCACCCTTAGTGTTCTGGTATTTGTAGCCGGGTTATTCATCTGGGGCATCTGGGCGCCAGCCTATGCCTTATTAGCGGATATTGTGCCTCGAGAGATCCTGGGGACGGCCTATGGCCTGACCAACACCATCCATTTCCTGGGATCGCTTTTGGCGCCCTGGGTCACCGGTAAAATAAAGGATATGACCGGTTCTTTCGCGGGCGGAGCGTATGTGGCAGCAGGCTTTATCTTCCTAGCTGCTATAATACTGATGGCCATGAGGCCGGCCTACCGGCTGGGCCCGGAAGTGCCTATCGGGGAGAAAGTTTAAAAGGAAAGAAACATCAATCACAATAACTTTCATTCCACGGCCAAAGCTATCCCCTCCGAAACGCACCCTGGGCGCACGGGTCACCTTATGAACCTCCTCATCCTGGGCAGTCTGGCCCAAGAATTTGCCACATTGATAGCTAGACGCACCTCCGAGGTGAAGATCTCGCTGGCTCCCAACTATGGCTCAGAGATGGATAAGGCCGCTCCCCAAACAGAGAGAATTTTGGGCTATCTCTTGCCTGAGAAACTGCTAAAGCGAGCCGAGAAGCTGAGATGGATTCAGCTCATGAGCGCGGGGGTTGACCAGCTGCTCTCCTCCCCTTACCTTAGGGATGATGTACTGATAACGACGGCCCGGGGAGTCCATTCCCCTCAGATGGCTGAATATGTCCTGGGTGCCATGGTCGCCCTGGCCAGGAACTTTCCTCAGATGGTAAGAAATCAAAGCGAGCATATCTGGAAGCAATGGACGGGAACCACCCTGGCCGGGAAGACGCTAGGACTGGTCGGCTTCGGCGCGGTGGGAGCGGAAATAGCCCGGCTGGCCCGAGCCTTCTCCATGAAGGTAATCGGTTTGAGGAAGAGCGGTCAGCCTCATCCCCTGGCTGAGGTGATGTATGGGCCGGAAAGACTGGGAAGGCTGCTTCACGCCAGCGATTTCGTGGTCCTGGCCGTGCCTTTAACCGCTGAGAGCCAAAATCTCATTGGCCCGATCCAGCTGAAACTAATGAAGCGGACCGCCTTCTTGATAAATATATCCCGAGGAGGGGTCTTGGACCATGACGCCCTGATTCGGTCCCTGGAAAAAGGAGAGCTGGCCGCCGCGGTCCTGGATGTCTTCGAAGAGGAGCCGCTGGCCAAAGGCAGTCCTCTATGGAAAACCCCTAATCTCTTCTTAACTCCCCATATATCTGGGTTGAGCCAGGAATATGTCGCTAAAGTAACAGACATATTCCTGGCCAATCTCCAGTGCTTGAAAAAGGGTGAACCCTTGATAAACCCGGTGGATCGCCGTCGAGGTTACTGAAGTCAAGGCCCAAGCTTTATTATTACCTCTTAAGCCTGATCTTCTCGCCCTCGCTGAAGGTGGTTACATAGGCGGCCAAATCGACTGCCTGCTGAC
>JAZFTZ010000016.1:0-14384 GCA_036446955.1 Thermodesulfobacteriota bacterium | reverse complement strand
ATGATATAAGCTATCAGCTTCTGGGTGATTTGCGTTTGGATCAGATCGCGCCCGGTGGTGCTCTATTTCCCACTCAATCCCCACATGACATTGGGAAAGGGCTGTACCTCAAGCTACACGGGTAAATAGATTGGTTTTATTGTCCCAATCCTCAATGCGGGTACCATCAGCAAATATTTGCCCGTTTTCTAGGCAAACCATACGTTGACAGTCCGTACAGGCTTTCAGTGGGTAATCCATGTAGCCGATGTGGTACGGGACTTGAGCTTGTGCTTGTTCCACCCACAATGAAAAAATCTTTTGAGAAGTTCCCGAAACTAGGCTTCATCTGGAGCTTAGCTTTCCGAGAGCTAAAAGATGCGGACAAAATCGTATTTTTCGGCACCTCGTTCCCTAAGTCAGATTATATGATTCGGTGGTTGGTTAGAGAGGCCATGATGTCAAGAAAACAGGCTCCCGAGCTTGTTATCGTAAACTTATTTGCCGAAAAAGAACGCCTTCCGCCTATTCTTAAACGGCTTACGGGCGATAGAAAAGCCCGTTGGTTCACCGATTTCAATGAGTATCTTAATGGTGGTCAAGGTGAAATCATTTAGAGGGCTAGCGCGGGGGATTTATCCCCCGCCAGGTTACTTTGTTTTGTCCGGCTTTTTAGCCGGACAAAGCAAAGGTTAGCCCTTAGCCCAAAATTTAGGAGGGGGTTTTAGGGGGCAACCCTTTTTAAAGGGTTCCCCCTAAAAATTCTCCCCCTTTATTTCCCGCACCGGCGGCGGTTATAATTAAATTAAATATTGGCTCAATCTTTTGTGGAGTCGGAGATGAGGGGTGCGGACTTGCTGGTCAAGTGTTTGGAGAATGAGGGGGTGGAGTATATATTCGGCGTGCCTGGTGAAGAGACCCTTGATTTGACAGATGCTTTAGCTGACTCGCGGATAAAGTTCATTTTGGCCCGCCATGAGGGCGGCGCATCGTTCATGGCCGATGTTTATGGCCGGTTGACCGCCCGGCCTGGTGTTTGCCTGGCAACGCTTGGGCCGGGTGCCACCAATCTTCTTACCGGGGTGGCGGATGCCTATATGGACAGTGCCCCTTTAGTGGCGATAACCGGTCAGGCCAGCATGGACAGGATACACAAGGAGTCTCACCAGGTCATTGACACGGTCTCCATATATCGTCCGGTAACCAAGTGGAGCAGCTTGGTTCAGCAGGCCGAGGTCATACCCGAGATGGTTCGCAAGGCCTTTAAGTTGGCGGCCATGGAGAAGTTCGGGGCCACCCACCTGGATTTCCCTGAGGATATCGCCGCCCAGGAGGTGGCTGGAGAGCCTTTGCCGGTGGAAAATCCGGTCCTTCCCGAGGCGACCAAGGCCTCTCTGGCTTGCGCCGCGGCGTTAATCGATGCGGCCAAGAACCCTCTGGTATTGGCTGGCGCGGGGGTGGTGCGGGCTAAGGCATGGTCCGCGCTCAGGGACTTTGCCGAGAGGTTGAACATACCGGTAGCCCATACCTTCATGGCTAAAGGCGCTATCCCTGACGACCACCCCTTATCCCTGATGGCAGTGGGGCTGCAATCCAATGACTACGTGCTCTGTGGCTTCAACCGGGCCGACCTGATAATCGCGGTGGGCTACGATATGGTGGAATACCATCCTAGGTTATGGAACCCAAACCGGGACAAAAGGATTATCCATATCGCCATGACCACCGCGGAAGTGGACACCTCCTATCTTCCCCAGATGGAGGTGCAAGGTGATATAGGTTACTCGCTCAACTTTCTGGCCCAGCGCGCCAAGCCCAAAGCTGATGCCCCCATTGCCGAGGCGCTAAGGGCTCCACTGGCCGACATGTTGGCTGAACATGAGAATGACAAGGGCTTCCCTTTAAAGCCGCAGAAGATCATCTATGATTTGCGCGCCGCGCTGGCCAGCGATGATTTGCTCATCTCCGATGTGGGCGCTCACAAGTTATGGATAGCCCGGCTGTATCCCTGCTTTCGTCCCAACACCTGTGTTATCTCCAACGGACTGGCTGCCATGGGCATAAGCCTTCCCGGCGCGCTGGCGGGTAAGCTGATCTTCCCGGAAAAGACGGTGGTGGCGGCCACCGGAGACGGTGGTTTTATGATGAATTCGCAGGAGCTGGAGACCGCGGTCAGATTGAGGCTGCCCGTGGTGGTGCTGGTTTTCAACGACCAGGCCTACGGGGTTATTAAGTGGAAACAGATAAACCGGTTTGGCCGGGCGACCTTCGTCGACTTCGGCAACCCTGACTTCGTCAAGTACGCCGAGAGCTTTGGAGCCCAGGGTTATAAAGTTAAAGCTGCTGACGAACTCCGGCCTATCTTGGCGGAAGCAATCAAGGCCCAAGTCCCCTGCGTGATTGACTGTCCGGTAGATTATTCGGAAAACTTGAAACTGACCGAGCAACTGGGCGCGTTGGTGTGCCCCATTTAACCTGAGATAAGGAGCGCGACAATGATTCAGGAGTTCTCCTTCTTGGTGAACGGCCAGTGGAGGAAGTCGGCCGAGAAATACGAGCTGCATAACCCGTACAATGGCGAGACCATAGCCATTGTAAATCGCGCCGGACCGGGCGATATCCAGGAAGCAATTGAGGCGGCCGAGCGTGCCTTTTCGATTACCAGGAAACTGCCGGGATATAAACGGGCAGAGATTTTGGAAAATATGCACCTATCCCTAAGAAGGAGAAAAGAGGAATTCGCCCAAGCCCTGACCCTGGAGGCAGCCAAGCCTATCGTGGATGCCAGGGCTGAGGTGGAACGGGCCATCACCACCTTTCAGGTGGCTGAAGAAGAGGCAAAAAGGACAGGGGGAGAGGTCATTCCCTTGGATATCGTTCCCGCTGGCGAGGGCTGGGGCGGGATTACCCGGCGCTTTCCCATTGGGCCGATAACGGGTATAACTCCGTTCAATTTCCCCCTTAACCTGGTGGCTCACAAGCTAGCCCCTTGCATAGCTTCAGGCAATACCATGCTACTAAGACCGGCCTCGCAAACGCCGATCTGCTCGCTGCTTTTGGGGCAAGTGGCCTGCGATGCCGGTATGTCTGCCGGCGCGCTGAACGTTCTGCCCTGCACTACCAAGGTAGCTGAGCCATTGGTTGCTGACGAGCGTATAAAGATGCTCACCTTTACCGGCAGCCCCGAAGTGGGTTGGGAATTGAAGGCCAGGGCGGGTAAGAAAAAGGTGCTATTGGAGCTTGGCGGTAACGCGGGTGTGGTCATAAACGATGATGCCGACTTAGAGACCGCCGCGCGCAAGTGCGCCAGGGGAGGGTTTTACTTCGCTGGACAAAGCTGTATCTCGGTCCAGCGCATCCTGGTCAAGGAATCGGTCTATCAGGATTTCCTCACCCGGCTCATCGATCAGGTAAAAAAGATTAAGATTGGAGACCCGCTGGATAAGACAACCGAGATGGGGCCGGTGATAACCGCGGCTGATGCTGAGCGCATCCAGAGTTGGATAGCCGAAGCGGTGGCTCAGGGAGCGAAGCTGGCCGTTGGCGGTGAAAGGCAAGGTTCTCTATTTGAGCCCACGGTTTTGCTGGACACCAAGCCGGACATGAAGGTCAACTGCCTGGAGGCCTTTGCTCCGCTGATCACGGTCTCTCCCTTCAGCTCCTTCGAGGAGGCGATAGAGGTAATCAACGACTCCAGCTACGGCCTGCAAACCGGGATATTCACCAACGACTTGAAAGCCGTCTTCTATGCCTTTGACCATCTGGATGTGGGCGGTGTTATCGTCAATGATGCCCCCAGCTTCCGGGTGGACCATATGCCTTATGGCGGGGTCAAGAACTCGGGCTTTGGTCGAGAGGGGATTAAGTACGCTATTGAGGAGATGACCGAGATTAAGCTCCTGGCTTTGCCCTGGGGATAGCAATAGCCAGTCTTTTAATAAGGAAGGGGTATCTCTTGGGCCCGCTCGGGCGAGACATACAGGGCATCATCCGGACAATGGAGCTCGCATAGGTAACAACACATGCAATCCTTTTGATACGCGATATAAACCAGATTACCTATCCGGCCAAAGCAGTCCATCGGGCATATATCGTAGCAGATATCACAGTTGCTGCACTTTTCGTAGTCAATTCTTTCAATCATTTTTGCCTACTCCTCTATTTTCGTCCCCCGGGCCCGGGTAAAATCTTCTTGGGGCGACAGCAACCGGGTAGGTATGTCCTCAGTCCAAAGGTGAAATCGGCCATCCTCTTGCTTGAGCATTATCCATTTAAGCCAATCCCGGTTATTTGTCAAGGGAAAATCCTCCCGGAAGTATCTTGTTATGAGACATGGGTGACCTCCTTTCAGGGGTGGTTAACACTAAACTTCTCCCCTACCACAAAGTGTCACCCATGTCTCATAACAAGATAACCCTTTTCCCGTCCCCTCTTGCCAGCCGCGGTTTAATAACGTATAATAAAACTCATCTTTGGGAGACTAACTTGGCTGATAAATGTTTTCGTTTCTACAAGTGTTTCCATTTGGTGCAGGCGACCGGCCAAAAGGCAAAGAACCTCAAGGAGTTGCTGAAAGCGGTGGCCGAGGCCAAGCCGGAAGTGATATTCTATCATCTTTACCAAGCCTTCAGTAAATATACCATTAGCGTGCCAGAGTTCCCCAGTGATTTTGCCGCCTGGGCCAGCCAACAGCTGCAAGATATGGCGCTGGCTGAAAAGCTGGCCAATATTGATCTCTACTCCTTCGCTGACCTGGAATTGCTCAGGTCAGAGCTAGTAAGGATCATGGAGACTCATCTAATGGAGACCCCGGGGGAAAGGGCGGTTCTTCCCGGAGAGGAGTTTTATTTTAACAAGGCGATCTCCCTGGTCAGTCTCACCGACTACCAGGTATCCGATCTGGAGGAATTCGCTCAAGTATTAAGACAGATAGACACCAACCCCATATATTATCATTTTTTTGAGGCCCGGCTTCGGCTGGGCATGTGTTGTGATGATTTTTCCCACTGGATGGACACCTCACTTGCGCGCCAGGCGTTGGCCCAGCGCATCAAGGGGATTGACCCCTACCAGTTGTCTTTGGAGGAGATCCGTTCGCGTATTCTCTCAGGTGTGGAAGAGGAAATTGGAACTAAACTTTAAGCTGAAGGACTACGAAGAAATAGTGGGCCAGGAAGCTCTGAGTGAATTGGCTTTCCTGGGGGAAAAAGTGGGCAAACGCCGCGTGCTGCATATAAACTCCACCAGGGAAGGCGGCGGGGTGGCCGAGATTCTTCATCGGTTGATCCCGTTGCTGAATGAACTGGGGGTGGAGGCCCGCTGGGAGGTAATGGAGGGCCGGACAGAGTTTTTTGAGGTAACTAAAGCCTTTCACAATGCCCTGCAGGGACAGGAGTTATCCTTTTCCCAAGATATGCTGGATACTTACTTGATTACCAATCATGATAATGCCCGAAGGATAGACCTGGATGCTGACCTGATAATGGTCCATGACCCCCAGCCCGCGGCCATGGTAAGACATCGCGATAAAGACCAAAAATGGGTCTGGCGCTGCCACATAGACCTTTCCCATCCCCACCCTAAGTTGTGGAATTACCTCGGCGCCTACATCAGCAAGTACGATGCGTCGGTATTTCATATGGCCAAATTCACCCAGAAGCTGGACATCCCTCAGTTTGTAATCACCCCTTCTATAGACCCCTTGACCGAGAAAAACAGGGAGATGTCCAAGGCGGAGATCAGGACGATTTGTGATCGGCTGGGCATAAAGAGAGATAAGCCACTAATTGTGCAGATCTCTCGCTTTGACCTGCACAAAGATCCTTTGGGCGTTATTAAAGCCTTCCTGATGGTGAAGCGGCATATTGACTGCCGTCTGGTGTTGGCTGGCGGTGGGGCCGTGGATGATCCGGAGGGCGCTGAGGTGCTTACCCAGATCAGGGAGGCAGCCCAGGGAAATCCCGACATATACGTTTTGGAGCTACCCGCCGGCAGCGACCTGGAGATAAACGCGATTCAGCGAGCGGCCAGCGTTGTCGTCCAGAAGTCGTTAAGAGAGGGATTTGGCCTCACTGTCACCGAGGCCATGTGGAAGGGGAAGCCGGTCATAGGCGGTGCCACCGGCGGCATTGCCCTTCAGATCGAGAACCATTTCAATGGCTATTTGGTTCATTCTTTAGAGGGGGCGGCATACCGCTTACGCTACGTCTTGAGCCGACCAGCATTGATGAGAAGGTTGGGCCGAAACGGAAGAGAGTTTGTCCGACGCAACTTTCTCATAACCAGAAGCGTCAGGGATCACCTGCTCCTGGCTTTGGCCATGGATCGGCCAGGTGAATCCACTATCACGATTTAGGGTAAAATGGAAACAGCAATTAGATTGGACGAGGAACAGGGGAGGCTAATCGCCCAGCAAGAGCTGGGTAGATATCGTTTGATTGTCGTCTCCAACCGTGAGCCCTACATCCATCAAGCAGGCAGGGGAGCGAGCGGAGAGACCATCTGCTTAAAGCCTGCCGGCGGCCTGGTATCTGCCCTCGACCCGCTGATGCGCTGTCTGGGGGGAACCTGGATAGCCTGGGGCAGTGGCAACCGGGACCTCGATTTCGTGGATAAAAAGGGAAAATTGAGGGTCCCGCCGGAGGCTCCCAGCTATGAGCTGAAAAGGGTGTGGCTGGAAAAGGATGAGGTGGAAGGGTACTATTACGGCTACGCCAACCGGGCGTTATGGCCTTTGTGCCACATTTTGGTCGAGCGAACCCGGTTCCGCCGTGCTTATTGGCGAAATTATCAGCGGGCGAACCAACTTTTTGCTCGCGCCATACTGGATGAGCTGGCCGATTATGGAAGTAAACCGGCGGTGGTCTGGCTACAGGATTACCATCTGGCCCTATGTCCTAAGCTAGTTAAGGAACATCGGCCATCGGCCATCGTATCGCTATTCTGGCACATACCCTGGCCTTCCTACGATGTAATCCGGGTATGCCCGCAGCGAAAAGAGATAATGGAAGGGTTATTGGGCTGCGACCTATTGGGTTTTCAGACCGAGGCCTTCGTTAGGAATTTCCTGGAAAGCGTAAAGACAGAGTTATCCGCCACCGTGAACTTCAAAGAGAAGACGGTAATCCAGGGCGACCACGTTACCAGGGTCAGGGCCTTTCCAATAAGCATTGATTACGACTGGTTCGATTCCTTAGCTCGAAGTCAGGAAACCGTTAAACTAATGGGAAGAATCATCTCCCGATACAATCTTTCCGGCCTGAAGCTGGGCGTGGGTGCAGACCGGCTGGATTACACCAAAGGGCTCATAGAGCGACTAAAGGGGCTGGACTTATTCTTTGCCCGCTATCCGGAGTACCAAGGAAAATTCACCTTCCTCCAAATAGCCGCCCCCAGTCGGAGCAAGATAAGGGCCTATCAGCGACTCCGCCGGGAAGTGGACCAGTCTGTCAATTATATTAATGAGAAGTACGCCCGAAACGACTGGATACCGATAAGGCATATAGGCGTTAAGCTGGACCAAGAGGATCTGGCCGCCTACTATCGCCTGGCCGACCTGGGCATTGTAAGCTCTCTACACGACGGCATGAATCTGGTGGCTAAAGAATATGTAGCCTGCCAGCTGGAAGGGAAAGGCGTCTTGGTATTAAGTGAGTTGGCCGGGGTCTTCACCCAGATGAAAGGGTGCTTGCCGGTAAACCCCTTTGATACCGATGGCTTCGCCGAGACCATCAAGTTGGCCTTGGAGATGCCGGAGAAGGAGAGAATAGTCAGGATGCGTCGTTTGCGACGGATGGTCAGGGAACATAACATATATAAATGGATGGCTGACATATTCACTGAGATAGGCCACGACCTAAAAGCTTAAAATGGCTAATGCCCTGGAAGAAGTCAAAGCGGATATTCAAGGCCAGTTAAAAGCTAGCGGTCGTTGCCACCTGTTTCTAGACTATGATGGCACCCTTACCCCTATCGCCGACCGACCGGAAAAGGCTCTAGTCAGTGAGGCGACCGGGCACGTCCTCAGCAAGCTGCAGGCTATCCCCGCAGTCAGGCTAACCGTAATAAGCGGGAGAAGCCTGGCCGATCTAAGCCGGCTTCTTCCCCTGTCTAACCTTATCTTAGCCGGTAACCATGGCCTGGAAATAAAGGGCAAGGGACTTAAGTATATAGACCCGGAAGCGGCCAGACAGAAGGACTTAATCAATCGTTTATCACAGCGGCTGGCTGAGCGTTGCGCCAAATTGCCCGGAGCAATTGTAGAGAACAAGGGACTTACCCTAAGCCTGCACTATAGATTGGTTGAACCGCAAAGACGAGGGGAGATCGCCGCTCTTCTTCTTGATGCCCTAGCCCAGGAAGATACTGCCGACCAGTTGAGCATGCGGCCAGGCAAGATGATTTACGAGCTTCGGCCCAAAGTCAACTGGGATAAGGGGCAGGCGGCGCTTTGGATACTTGGCAAGCTGTATGGCCCTGATTGGGCGGAAACGTGCCTGACGATATATGTTGGGGACGACGTTACCGACGAGGATGCCTTTCGGGCTTTGAAGGGAAAAGCCTTTACCGTGCTGGTTAGGGCTGAAGAGAGGGAGACCGCGGCGGGATATTATCTTACCGGGCCGGCGCGTGTTATCGATTTCCTTTCCTGGTTAGCTGACCGGGCGGAGAGGGTTGTAGATAATTGAGGAAGCGGATGGTTTGTTTAATCTGCTATCCAGAATACCCATATTGCTGCTATTCTATTAGGTTGGGTTCGGCCAAAGAAGGGTTTGCCGAGGAATAAAAGCCGCCTGGCGCAGCCACGCCAATGATCAAGCTGGCTCGAAAAAGCCTCAATCTATTGACAGCCAACGCCAGCCCGAAAGGGATAGCCCGCGGCCTGGGCCTTTTCATCGGCATGACACCCACCGTCGGCCTCCAAACAATGGCCGCCCTTATTCTGGCTAGTTCGCTCAAAATGCAACCGGCTGGCCTGTCTGCTGGGCACCTCGGTGAGCAATCCCTTGACTGTTCCCTTCGTTTACTATTTGAATTATCGCCTCGGGGGCAAGCTTCTCCCCATCAAGCTGCAGCCTTGAATAAGCTGGAGCTGACCGCGAAGTCTTTTCTCTCCCTCGGCCTCGGTGTTGCCCTGCCCTTCTAGGTAGGGGACCGATATGGCTCTGAGTCCGGACGGGTATTTCATCTGTCTAAGAGTTAGCTCGCTGATGAGACCTGGAAAGCGACCAGCTAGCGACTTTATTCTGGGTCCGGAAATGTCTCCCCCCCCGCCTTAATTATACCTCTCATGCCCAGCGGTCAGATTTGCACCAGGATGGCACCCAGAAGGATTAGGCCGGCTCCTACTGCCTGGACAGGGTCCAGCCGTTCGGCGAACACGGCAAAACCCAGCAAGGAAGCCACCACCGGCTCAATGGTGGCCACAACCGCGGCCCGGCTGGCTTCGACCATTTGTAGGCCCCGGTAAAATAGCGCGAAGGGAGCAACGGTGGATACCAAAGCCATAATGGTCAAAAATAACCAGCTTTCCCACCGCAGCTGAAAGGTTTCCGCTCCAGGCAGGGTGAGCAAGATCAAGAAGAGGACACCGAAGGCGAAGGTATAGAATTGTACCGTCCAAGGGGAATATCTATGCAGAGCCACCTTTCCCATAAGGCTGAAGCAGGCAAACATGAAGGCCGAGGCCAGACCGGTTAATAGGGCTAAAGTTGGTATGTCCATGCTGGCCGGCTGGTAAATCCGGGTAAGAAGGACGAGTCCGGTAATGGAGCAAGCCAGCGCGATTACCTTGCCCTTAACCAGCAGCTCATTTAAGAACACTCGGGCCATAAGCGCGGCTATTATGGGCGCCGTATAAAGAAGAAAGACCGCTTGAGTTATGGTGGCTACCTTTATGGTGTAAAAGAAAGAGACGGAAAATAGACTGACCCCAAAAAAGGCTACCCCGGCCAGCAAAACCAAGTCCTTGCCTTTAGCGAAGAGGTGAGACCGCTTTTTCAGCACCATAAATGCTGCCAGAGCAACCAACGCGATGGCAGTTCTAAGCAGCGCGACCTGGTTGCTGGATAGATCCTGGCTGAACAAGATTTTTGCCCAAACGCCCCCGGTGGCCCACAATGAACCGCCGGCCAGGATATAAAGATAACCTTTTCTAGGCCGTGGACTGGCCATATTATTTATCCCGCCCAAGCATTAAAATAATCCCTGGCAAAGGTAGCACCGATGCTGAAACGAGTCAAACCCGGGGGCAGGGCGGTGGGTGTTATATGGGGGGAACATTCAAAGGGGGAAACCCTTTAATTTCGCCCTCCCTGAGAAGCGAAGCTTCTTGGGGGTGAGAGTAGGGTTCTTTCCCAGACCCCTTTCCTAAATTTTAAGTTATGTTTGGATTGGCCCGGTAGCGCCAATCCAAACAGACCAGCTCGGGGTTAGGAGGTCCAGGGGGCCGGGGCCCTTCCCCCTGGGAATATTACCCATGCCTGGTGACAAGATCAGCCGCGCAGAAAAATATCTGGAAAAAATGGTAATTTCGTTCTACAATATTTTATCTTCAACCGAGGTGACGTTTAACTCCAAGTCACTCAACGGCCAAGCGTTAACACCTTCGTTGAGCAGTTGGCAGCTAAGCAAATTAGAGTTTCTCGATAATTGAGCCAGAGCGGGGTCTCCCGAAGGGAGGCCCGCCACCGTGGAGAAAACGGCTATTATCATGTAGATCGCGGGTACAACTACGAGAAAGGAGAGGAAATATGCCCAAAGACCTCAGAAGTTATCTGGCCCAGCAGGAGGCGGCCGGCAAGCTGTTCAAAATAACCAAGGAGGTGGATCCCCGCAAGGAGATCTCCGCGCTGTCCTGCCAGGTGCCCCAAGAGATGACCACCTTTTTCGAAAAGTTGAAGGGTTTCCCCGGCTGGCGGGCCTGCATCGGCACCTTGGATACCAGGGCCCAGGTAGCCCAGGTACTGGGTATCCCCTTGGAGAAGTTGCTACCCGCTTATGCGGAGATCACCAACCGGGAGCCCATCCCCTATAAGGTTGTTAGCGATGGCCCGGTTAAGGAACGTATCTTCAAAGGCGATGAGGTCGATCTCCTCTCTCTGCCGGTACCGGTCGTATCAGAGCGGGATGCCGGGCCCTACTTTACCTTCTCTGAGACCATAAGTCGTAACCCCGACAATGGCGCTTACAACGCCGCGGTGGTCCGCCTACAACTCAAGGGTAGGAACAAAACCGGCATCTATATGATCAGGGGGCGTCACACCTGGGAAAACTACAAGAAATATGAGGCCAAAAATGAAGCTATGCCGGTGGCTGTCGTCATCGGCCACCACCCCGCGTTTCATCTCATTGGCACCTGGTCCGGTTCTTATGAGGTCGATGAGCTTGGCCTGGTCGGCTCGCTCATGGGGGAGCCGCTTAGGGTGGTGAAATGTGAGACCAGCGACCTTCTGGTACCGGCCGATGCCGAGGCGATCATCGAGGGCGAGATCCCTCCTAAAGTGAGGGAGATGGAGGGGTCGTTTGCCGAATTTACCCTCTATTACCCCACCCCTTATGAGGAGCCGATCATAAATGTTAAGGCGATAACCATGAGGAAGGACCCCATCTTCGAGTTCAGCGTCAGGGGACGGCCTCAGGTGCAGGCCGGGTTGGGCATTTGTCAATATCTGTACCGAAGGATACGGGAGGTGGAGGGGTTCATAGACCTCAAGGATGTAAGAATCTATCCCCAGGTGGATAGCTTCATGGTGGTGGTTCAGTTCACGCCCCATTATGAAGGCCAGGCCAAAAATGTCCTCATGGCCGCGCTTTCCGGCACCACGCTGCATCCCAAGATAGCTATCGCGGTTGACGATGACGTTGATATCGATAACCCCACGGACGTCTGGTGGGCGGTGACTAACCGGACGAATCCCGAGCGGGATGTATTCATCATCGGCGGGACCAGAAATCATCCCTTCGATTTAAAACTGCCCCTTGACACCTCGGGAACGGTGGTTCAGAGAATCGGCTCCAAGATGGGGATAGATGCAACCAAGCCGCCCACCAGTAAGCCCGACGAGCGGGCCAAGTTTGACCGAGCCCGGCCGGTGGGTTGGCAAACGGTGAAGCTGGAGGACTTCTTATAATTCACTCCGGTTCGCCACCTATGGCAGCATGACCTTATACCAGGAGGTACGAAATGTGAGAGAACTTTTGCGCCCCGTTGGGGTTATTTCAGCGGGTACAGGTCTCAGGCTGAAAACCTCTACCGCTAGCGCTTAGAAGGGAGAGGAAATGAGAAATTATCTGATTGTTTGCTTTGCATTTCTACTTGCCCTTATGGGCCTGCATGCCCGGGCCGCAGAGAAGATCAATTTCGCCACCGCCATTAAGGTCACCCCGGCTTATTATCTACCGGTTTTGGCCGCGGAGGAGAGAGGTTTCTGGAGGGAGAATGGACTGAAGGTCAATTGGATACCTTTCCGGGGCGGGCCGGATATGCAGAAGGCAATTGTAGCCCGATCGGTGCTGATTGGTCTGACCACCGCGGGTGGCCTCATCGCCGCTGCCACCCGGGGGGTGCCGGTCATTATAGTCTCCGACCTTCAAAAGACCGCCGGGGTCGGCCTGTACGTGCTGGCCGATAGCCCCATAAAGAATCCCAAGCAGTTAGCGGGCAAGAAAATCGGGGTCACTCGCCTGGGAGCAGTGGATCATGCTTATGCCAATTTTGTCGCCTCTAGCTTAGGGATCAAGGTGCGGGTGGTGGCCGCGGGCGGCGTTCCCGAGAAGATAGCCGCACTGCGCGCCGGAGTGCTTGATACCTTCACCATATTCCTTTATCCCATCATGGAGCTAAAAGTCAGAGGCGTGGTACGGGAGCTACTGCTGGTGGACGAACTGCTTCCCCAGGAATGGATAACCCACCTGGTTTTCGCCCACAAGCAGCTAGTGAAAGACAATCCCGCTCAGGTGCAAAGGGTCGTCAACGCTATACTAAAGAGCTCGGCTTTCATCCGCGGGGACCGTGCCTGGGCCAGGGCCAAGATGAGAAAGGTGCAGGGCTATTCCGATGCCGCGGCCCGCGAGGTGTACAAGGTGCTAAATTTTACCAAGGATGGCAAGGTTAATCCCAAGGCGGTGGAGAATGTAAAGAAATTCTTGATTCAAAGCAAGGTGATTAAGAGGGAAAAAGCCCTGCCAGTGGACAAGCTATACACCGCCCGGTTTACAAGGTAAACAGGGAAGGAGGATAGGATTGATGCGAACAAATGTTACCAAAGCTTGGCTGGTTATCTTGGCTGTGATTTCACTGACCTTGGCCAATCAATCATGGGCGTTAGAGAAGGTCAAGGTAGGCTCGGCGATCAAGTTTACGCCTGCCTATTACCTACCGATCTTTGCCGCCGAGGAAAAAGGCTTTTGGCAAAAGAACGGCTTGGAAGCGGAATGGATTCCCTTCAGAAACTCGGTGGCCATGGCTACGGCGGTAGTGGCTGGCTCCCTCTGGGCGGGCATGGATACGGCTACCGGCCAAATTCAGGCCATAGCCAGAGGGGTGCCCACCATCCTTGTGGCTGATTTGCAGCGCACCGAAGGGGTGGCCTTATATGTGCTACCCAACAGCCCGATTAAGAAACCCAGCGACCTGAAAGGGAAAAAGCTCGGCATTACCCGGCTGGGCTCCACTGACCATGCCTACGCCCGGTTTGTGGCCAGAATAGCGGGCGTAGAGGGCCAGGTGAGGTACATAGGCACGGGCGGCATAAGGCAAAAGATAGGTGCGCTCAGGGCTGGTGCTATCGATGCCTTCACCATCTTCATGTTTCCCATCATGAAGTTCAAGGTTAAGGGGGAGGTCAGGGAGATACTGAAGCTGGATGATCACCGGCCCAAGGAATGGATGGCCCATTCGATATTTGCTCGCCGAGATATGGTCAAAGACCATCCCGATAATGTGAGAAAGGTGGTCAATTCCCTGCTGAGCGCGGCCCGGTACATTAACCAGGACCCGGCCTGGGCCCAGGGAAGGATGAAAAAGCAACAGCGCTACTCTGATGAGGTTGCCCGCTTGGTCTATAAGCTGCTGCGCTTTACCAGCGATGGAAAGATCAGTAAGAAGGCAGTGGAGAATGTAAGAGATTTCCTGGTTGATTTTGAGATAGTTCCCAAGGATAAACCGCTGCCCGCAGATAAGCTCTTCACCAGACAATTCACCGGCTGATAAGAGATGGTGAGGAGATTATTCCGGGCGAGAGAGACAAACGGCAAAAATAGGAGAAATTGGGAGCAAATATAAGCTCTTGCCCGGCAAATACCCTTATATTTACTCTTGGAGCCTTGGAATAGCTCTGTAGTGTAGTAACAACCCTTGACAGTCTTAGTATAATAGGGTGTCTTACTAACAGAGAGTTTAAGAG
>JAZFTZ010000015.1:0-8704 GCA_036446955.1 Thermodesulfobacteriota bacterium | reverse complement strand
AGCTTATCCTCGTTCTAACCATAGGCGGCATCCTGGGAGGGCGGGCCCAGGGGATTGAATGGGCTGAGACCCCTATATTCGTGGATCCTTTGGTGGTCATTAGTATGATCCTGTTAGCCATTAACCTTTTCGCCCCCATCTTGCGAACTAAGGAGAAGACTCTATACGTCTCCTTGTGGTACTTTATTGCTGCCTTAGTTTGGACCGGCCTCAATTACATCATGGGAAATTACCTTCCTCAATTTTTTGTGCCCGGGGCCGCGGGCGCAGCCATTACAGGCCTGTTTATTCATGACTTGGTAGGGCTCTTTATCACCCCGATAGGTTGGGGCCTGATGTACTATTTTGTTCCTATAATCTTGAAGAAGCCGCTATGGAGTCACAGCCTCTCTTTACTGGGGTTCTGGGGTCTGGCCTTCTTTTATCCCCTGAATGGCATCCACCATTTTCTCTGGAGCCCCATCCCCATGTATATCCAGTATGGCGCGGTCACAGCCACGATCGCGGTAGAGGCAGTGGTCATTACGGTGATAGTCAACTTCTTTGTCACCCTCAAGGGGGAGGGCGATGCGCTGCGGACTAACATGTCTATCAGGTGGTTTTATACCGGAATGATTGGTTACGTCTTGACCTGTTTTCAGTGTGCCTTCCAGGTTCTCCTGGTCACCCAGGAGATCATCCATTTTACCGACTGGGTGGTGGGTCATGCCCACCTGGTCATGTTCGGTGTTTTCGGTTTCTGGATTTTTGGGGTTATGGCCTACCTGTGGCCCAGGCTGGTTAAGAGGCCCTGGTATTCTTCGACCTTAAACGAATGGCATTACTGGCTTACTGTAGTGGGAATTTATCTTATGTTCTTCACCCTGATCTCGGCCGGACTGCTGCAGGGCTATCTCTGGAAAGGGCTTAGTCCCTGGGAAGATTCCTTGCGGTTTTCCGTGCCTTTCTGGGCCTTCAGGTCCTTCAGCGGCCTAATGATATTTGCCGGCCAGGTCCTGCTGGCCTGGAACATGTGGAAGACGGCCCGAGCGCCGGCAGCCCAGGTACAAGGAGCTTAGGATATGCCGCGTCTGGAAAGGTTCGGCTACATATTCTTGGTGAGTGGCCTGGCATTTTTTGCCTTCTCTTTTGTCGTGCAGGGATTGTCAGCCTGGTGGCTTTTAAGGGGGATACCCATTAAAACCGTGGCTGAAATAAGCCAGGATATAACCCCGGAGTTTTATCAGCTAGCCGAAGATTACCCCGAGGAATTTAAGAGGTATCTGGGTGAGCCCAACCCCACGGCCTTTGCCCAGGCACTGCGCCTGGGAAGGGATATTTATATCGCCGAAGGGTGTTGGCACTGTCATTCCCAGTACGTGCGGCCGGTGGCCAATGAGAGCGTGCGCTTCGGACCAGTATCGGTGGCCTCGGAATATATGAATGAGCTGAATCTGCCTCACCTTTTTGGAACCCGAAGAGTGGGCCCGGATCTGATCCGGGAGGCGGGGAAGCACTCCAACGACTGGCACGTGGCCCACTTTTACAATCCTAACTGGGTGGTGCCCACTTCGGTCATGCCTAGGTTTACTTGGTTTTTCGATAAGAACGACCGGCCCAACTTAAAGGGGCTGGCCATCGTCACTTATGTGCAGTGGCTGGGAAGCTGGGCCCGAACCGTTCCCGAATCCATCTACAACTTAGAGGTCATCAGGGGCGAATAGTAATGCGAAAGATGGAAACAAGGGTAGTGACAAGACTTCTTGGAACCCTGATTCTGGTGGTGGCCGGGCTCGGTTTTACATACAAGTTCGTCGAATTTGTTCGAACTATTTGGCGAGGCGATATACCCGGTTTCGGCATTATACCGGTCCTTAGCTACCTCACGGTGGGCATTGGATTTCTGCTGCTGCTCATCTGGTCTATGGTGGCTGGCCATTTGAAGGATATTGAAGGGCCCAAGTACAGGATGCTGGAGCAGGAGGAGGAATACGAACGGCAGGAGAAAGCAAGATATGAGGGGTAGACCAAGGAAGGGTTCCTTAATATTTGAGAATCTGCATTTCCTCTGAGCTATCTGTGTGGTACTCTTTCCCGTGGGGAGAGGTCTTAGCAGGTTGGGCCAGATATTGCTGAGGAGATTCGGAATTGAGCTGGTGACCGACGAACGGGCGGCGCGCTTTCGACTCTAGAGGTTGGCCTGGATAAGGAAATGGTAAATGGAAGAGAAAGACGAGCTGGGATACCAAGGCAAGGTTTTTCCCCGGTGGCTCTCCGTCCTCTGGATAGCCGTTTTCCTCTGGGCTATCATTTACTGGGTTCTTTATGCCTTTCCGGATCTATTGCACTGGCTTTCCAGCCCTCCCCTGAAGTGAGGAGGCTCTTATTCAAGGAGTGGTAATGGTACGGTGGAGAACGGTGGTAACGGCTGTCATTTTGTTGTCCTTATGGCCTCTTCTGGCTCTGGCTCAGGAAACCGAGGCTTATCGAGCCTTTCCTCTGGTGGGCAGTCGAGTAGCCGTCTGGGTGATAGCCCAGCTCCACCTGATGTTCGCCGCCTTTGTCCTGGCCGTGCCCATATTTGCCGTGATTGTGGAGTATATGGGGATGCGGCTCAAGAACCCCAAATTTGACCGGCTGGCCCGGGAGTTTACCAAACTTCTTTTTGCCGCCTTTTCCACCACCGCGATTTTAGGGGCCATTCTTCTCTTTACTCTCATCGGGCTTTACCCCAAGTTTTTCACCTACCTATCCAGCATCTTCTTTCCTACCATGTGGCTTTACGCGGTCTTATTTTTTGGCGAGACTTTCTCCCTCTATTTGTACTGGCACACCTGGGACAGACTCCAGGATAGGAAGCGGCTTCATTTGACCCTGGGATTGATGGTTAACTTTTTCGGCACCGTCTTGATGGTGATCGCCAACTCCTGGTTGACGTTCATGACCAGCCCGGCCGGAGTGGACGTTACCGGTAAGCTGATCAACCTGTGGGCGGCCATCAATAATCCAACCTGGATGGCTATAAATATTCATCGCTTTATTGCCAACATCTCCTTTGGCGGGGCTATTTGTGGGGCCTATGCGGCCTATAAGTTTCTCGGTGCCAAAAGCGACGAGGAGAGGGCCCATTACGATTGGATGGGATACATAGGCAACTTCATCGCCATTTCGGCGCTGATATTCTTGCCCTTTGCCGGGTACTTACTGGGCCGGGAGCTGTATGACTTCAACCAGCAGATGGGCATTATGGCTATGGGTGGCTTCCTCTCCTGGCTTTGGATAATTCAGGCGATACTTATAGGCATCCTTTTTCTAGGCAGTAACTACTATCTCTGGTTGGGGATGGAGCGAATAAAGGGGGGGGAGAGGTACCGGCGGTATATCAAATACCTCATGATTTTGCTGGCCGGGGGGTTCCTGGTCTGGGCTACCCCTCACAGCCTGGTGGCCAGCCTGGAGGAGGCCCGAAAGATAGGAACCGCCTATCACCCCCTTCTGGGCGTACTGGGCGTCATGTCGGCCAAGAACACGGCGGTCAATATTATGATATTGACCACCTTCGTGAGCTTTCTCCTTTACCGGCGGGCCAATAAGGAGGCGGTTGTTTCCTGGGAGAAGCTGGGCAAAGTGGCTCAGGCCGGGCTGTTGGCCATTTCCGGGGGAATCGTCATTTATCTGGGTATCTACGGCTACTTTGTAGAGGCTATAGTGCGGATAGGGTTTTCCGTCTACCAGGTAATATCTGTGCTCACGGCCATGGTACTGGTGGGTGGCATTGACCTTTTACTTTATCGAGGCGCCCGAATAACCGGGGCCTTTCAATGGGGAAAAATTGCCGTCCGCTCCCAGTATACGCTAGTATTGCTGGCCATAACCTTCACCTGGCTCATGGGCTTGATGGGATACTTCCGCTCTGCTATCCGCCAGCACTGGCACGTCTACGGCATTATCCGAGATACCTCCCCTGATGCCTTTAGTCCGACCCTGGGGTATGCCGCCAACGTAGTATCGGTAACCACTGTCATATTCCTGGGTTTTCTCTTATTTATCTTCTGGCTGGGCGGCCTGGGGGATAAAAAACCAGCTAGGCCTAGAGAAACTGGAAAGGGTAAGGGTTAGAGAAAGATGTTCTGGGTCCACTTGAAGATGGCGATATTCGGTTTGCTGATTATAGGGTTTTTCACTTATTATGCCAACAGCATTCCCCAGCTCGAGTCAAGGCCGCCGGAGGAGTTGGCGCTGACCGAGGCGGAGGCCACACCTGAACGGCTGGCCCAATTAGGCCGAGATATCTTCTTCGCTAAAGGTGGCTGCGCAGTCTGCCACAATATAAAAACGGCGGAAGAAAAGGGGGAAAGGGCGCCGAACCTCCAGGGGATTGGCGCTCGGGCAGCCACTGCTAGGCCCGGGATGTCGGCCAAGCAGTATTTGCTGGAGTCGCTCACCAAACCTCAGACTTTTCTCGTTGCCGGCTATCCGCCCATCATGCCGCCGGCCAACAAACCGCCAGTGGGGTTGAATCGGGTGGAGATGGCGGCCATTGTCGCCTTTATGCAGAGCCTGGGTGGTCAGGTGGACGTGAAGCTAGACGATATTCCGGCCGGGGCGGTTGCTGCCCCAAGCGCCCCGGCGGCTAGCCCGGCATTCGTGCGCCAGGCTGGGGATGCCAAAGCAGGTAAGGAGCTTTTTGCCTCTAAAGGTTGTATTGCCTGCCATAAGGTGGCAGATGCGGGCGGCAAGATCGGCCCTGACCTGTCCAGCGTTGGGGAAAAGAGCAGCCCGGTTGAGATCATCAGAGCGATCATCGAGCCCGCTGTCGTGTTAACCCCTGGCTATCCTCCTGTGATGCCACCGGATTATGCCGAGAAGTTGACGGTGAAGGAGCTGAACGACCTGGTAGCTTATCTGACTGAGCTGAAGTAGGCAAAGGCAAAATAATAAGGGATAAGGATATGAGATCCAAGCTGTTACAGATAGTGCTTCTGCTGGCCGGGGCCTATCTCGTTTTCCGGTACGGGATCAGGCCTCCTATTCCCTCCTCCCTGATGTGGATGTACATGGGGATAACCTTGGTTGCCCTGTTCGTGTACTATTCCTCTGACAGCCGAGCTTGGCAGGAGACACTGAGGCCGTTGAAGGATACCCTGGTGAGGGAGGAGAGGCGACCTATCAGAATCATCATCTTTGTGCTGTTCCCGCTATTGGTCGGATTCGGGACGTATAGAAATCTCCTGCCCTCCTTGAGCCCGCCGGCAGAGCTAAGGGTGGTTCACCCCGCGCCCCCTAGGAGCATAGATTTTCGGGGCAATAATATCCAGATCCTGGGCCTCAAGAACCCGCTCAACAAAGAGGGGCCCGAAGGTGAGAAATACATGGCCGAAGGCAATAAGATATATTACCAGAACTGCTTCTTTTGCCATGGTGACAACCTGGACGGCAAGGGGCACTTCGCGGTGGGCCTGAACCCGCCGGCGGCTGATTTCACCGACAGCGGAACCATCGCTCAGTTACAGGAGTCGTACGTATTCTGGCGGATAGCTAAGGGCGGGCCTGGGCTACCAAGGGAGGCAGCGCCTTGGAACTCGACCATGCCCGCCTGGGAGAGCCGACTCACCGAGAAGGAAATCTGGCAGGTCATCATATTTCTTTATGACGCAGCCGGGGTTCAGCCCCGGCGGTGGGAGTGATACCGCAATGAACAAGGTCCTATTCAGTATGCTGGGCACAACTTTTCTTCTCCTCCTGCTCCCGTTGAACACCCTGGCCCAGGACCAGGACCTGCAAGCGGGAAAAATCCTTTATGAGAGGAAATGCCAGCAATGTCATGGCGCCCAGGGGAAAGGGGATGGCCCAGCCGCATCTTTTCAATCCCCCAAGCCCCGAGACCTTACCACCAACCTTTACACAATTCGCACCACCCCCAGTGGCCAGCTTCCCAATGACGACGATCTTTTTAAGGTGATTACCGAGGGAATGCCTGGAACCGCTATGCCGGCCTGGAGTATGTTGAGCGAGAAGGAGCGTCGGCAGCTGGTCCGTTACATTAAGACCTTTTCCCCCAGGTTTACTGAGGAGCCAGCACCCGAGTCCATATCGGTGGGTGAGGAGCTACCCCCCTCTGAGGAGGTCCTGGAAAAGGGAAAACAACTTTACCAGGACCTGGAGTGTTTCAAGTGTCACGGCCAGGCCGGTCGGGGGGACGGCCCCTCCGCTCCAGAGCTGGAGGACGATTTGGGAAACCCCATCCGGGCGGTCAATCTCTCCAAGGCCTGGTTGTTTCGAGGGGGAAGCTCGGCCAGGGATATCTATATGCGTTTCAATACCGGTATGTCTGGCACCCCGATGCCCTCCTACGCCGATTCCATTGAACCGGAGCATAGCTGGCAGCTGGCCCATTATGTAAAATCCTTGGGTAGGGACCAGCCCAACTACGGCACCATCATTGTGGCCAAGAGGGTCAAGGGTTCCCTTCCTGAGGATGTAAACGACCCCCTCTGGAATAAAGCCAAGGGAGTGAACTTTCCCTTAATAGGCCAGGTGATAGCAAACCCCCGTCTTTTCGGCCCCACAATCGAGACGATTACGGTTAAGGCTCTGTATAATGAGCGGGATATTGCCATTCTGGCAACCTGGGACGACCCCAGTAAGAGTGTTCCTGACCCGGCCAAAAAGATATTCTCTGATGCCATTGCCTTACAGTTCCCGGCCAAGCTTACTGAAGGGAGGGAACGTCCCTACCTTCTCCTGGGTGACAGGGGCCAGCCTGTTTATCTGCTGAAATGGAGCTCCGATGGCTCGGGGATTCAGGAGGTAAACGCCATAGGGCTGGGAAAAGAGAAGGTCCAGCCTAAGGAGAGCCAGACGGCCAAGGCCAAGGTTTTGTACCATCAAGGCCGGTACCGCATGCTGGTTACCCGCGCCCTCGTTACCGAGGACAAGGATAACGATATACAATTTCAACCAGGAAAGTTCATCCCTATTGCCTTTATGGCCTGGGATGGATCTAACGGGGAACGGGGCAGCCAGATGTCTCTTTCCTCGTGGTATTATCTTCTATTAGAGGAAGCCCCTTCCCGAAGACCCTTTCTTTTTCCGCCCCTGGCTATGCTGATTGCCATAGGGCTGGAGCTATTCATCCTCAAAAGGGTACGAGGGAAAGGCTAGAAAGGGAGGACACTAATGATAAAAAGATTGATATTGCCTGCAGCTATTTTGGGAGCAATGGTCTTGTTATTGGTCCCGGAGGTACCTGCCTATCAGGGCGGTCCGGTCGCCAACGGGGGCAGTATTACCGGAGTGGTCAAATTTACAGGAAAGCCCCCGGCGTCCAGGAAGGTGAAGGTTACTAAGGATAAGAAGGTCTGTGGAGCGCAGCAGGTCGTCGAGCGAGTGAAGGTAAACAAAACCAATAGCGGGCTCAAGTTCGTCGTCGTATCGCTGGTAGACATAAAAAAGGGAAAGGCTATGGCTTCAGCCACCGCTTCCTTGGATCAGAGGGGATGCGTCTTTAATCCCTATGTGGTCCTTCTGGACGCGGGAGGATCATTGGGTATTCTTAACAGTGATAAGATTCTGCATAACATCCACACGTACAGCCGGCGTAACCCGTCCCTCAACATTGCCCACCCGAAGTTCAAAAAGAAGATAACGAAGAAGTTCACCAAACCGGAGATAGTAAAAATCACCTGCGATGTTCACAAATGGATGGAGGGCTGGCTGGTAGTCATGGATCACCCTTACTACGTGGTAACCGACGATAACGGGGCCTTTAAGCTTTCGGATGTGCCGGCTGGCACATATAAGCTTCAAGTCTGGCACCCGGCTCTGGGAAAGCAGACCAGGCAGATAACGGTGAAACCCAAACAGGCGGTGAAGGTAAACTTTAAGCTTAAGGCCAGGAAATAAAGGACAAGGGAATGACCGGCGAAGCTATCCCAGATAGGGGAAAGTTATGGGTTTGGCTGCCGCTGGCCCTAGTCCTCTTATTTCTGGCTGATCCGTTATTGGCCCAGGAGAAGGCGGCCCAGGCGGTCGAATACCGGAGCTTCTTCGGGTTGAATTCCCGGTTGGTCATCTGGATAGTTGCCCAGCTCCATCTCATGTTTGCCGCCTTTGTCCTGGGGGTCCCCATCTTCGCCCTGGTAATGGAGGTGGTGGGGGTAAAGAATAAGGACCCCAGGTACGACTGGCTGGCCCGGGAGTTCACCAAGCTTATGGCCGCGGCCTTTGCCACCACCGCGGCCCTGGGCGGTCTGTTGGCCTTTTCCCTTTACAGCCTCTACCCAAGCTTTATGGGCTACTTGACCGGTGGCTTCTATTCCTCCTTTTTCATCTACGCCTTGCTTTTCTTCGGGGAAGGGTTCAGCCTCTACTTTTATCTCTACTCCTGGGACCGGCTCAAGAACAAAAAGTGGCTTCATATATCCATCGGGGTCCTCCTGAACGTGTTCGGCACCCTCCTGATGATAATAGCCAACTCCTGGACCTCGTTCATGATGACCCCCAGCGGCATAGAAAAAGAGACGGGCCAGTTTATCGGGGGCGTCTGGCAGGCGATGACCAATCCCCTGTGGATGCCGCTCAATATCCACCGCTTCCTGGGAAACATCGTCTTCGGTGGATTTCTGGTTGGGGCTTATGCCGCGGTTAAGTTTTTGGTGGCCCGGAGCGAGGAGGAAAAGGCCCATTACGATTGGATGGGATACATAGGGAATTTTGTCGGTCT
>JAZFTZ010000014.1:0-9869 GCA_036446955.1 Thermodesulfobacteriota bacterium | reverse complement strand
GAAGGATGGTTGCACCGTCTACCAGCCCGATAAAAGATGCTTCCTCACCGGCGAGAAAATCCTCCACGATAATGGATTCGCCAGCCGAGCCAAACCTCTTCTCCACCATGGCTGCCGCCACCGCCTTCTCTGCCTCCGGGTAGTTGTGGACCACCGTTACTCCTTTTCCCCCGGCCAGGCCGTCGGCCTTTATAACCGCAGGATACTGCCGGTCTCTCAGGTGTCCCAAGGCTTGTTCAGCCGAGGAGAAGACGGCGGAATCAGCGCTGGGAATCCCTTTGCTCTGGGCAAGCTTTTTGGCGAAGACCTTGCTCCCTTCCAGCCGGGCTGCTTTTGATGAAGGGCCGACCAGACTTAAACCTGACTGGGCAAAGGCATCAGCCACTCCTTCGACCAGAGGAAGCTCCGGCCCGACAACCGTGAGATCTATCCCCTCTTGGCGGGCAAAATTTACCAGACCAGGGGTGTCAGTGGCCGAGATAGGGACACACCGAGCCAGCCCGGCCATGCCGCCGTTTCCAGGTGCGCAATAAACCTGGCTTACTTGCCAGCTCTGCTTCAGCTTCCAAGCCAGGGCGTGTTCCCTTCCTCCAGAGCCGATAACCAGGACTTTCATCTAGTGCCTAAAGTGTCTGATGCCGGTGAAGACCATAGCCAGCCCATGCTCATTGGCCGCGTCAATGACCTGCTGGTCGCGTATGGAGCCCCCGGGCTGGATTATAGCCGTGACCCCGGACTGGGCTATTGTGTCCACCCCATCTCGAAAAGGAAAAAAGGCGTCAGAGGCAGCTACCGCGCCCCTGGTTCCTTCCTTGGCCTTCATTACACCGAGGAGAGCAGCATCCACCCGGCTCATCTGTCCCGCACCTATGCCCACCACCCTGTTCTTCAGCGCATAGACGATGGCGTTTGACTTGACATGTTTGCACACCTTCCAGGCGAATCTCAATGCTTGCATTTCCTCATCGGTGGGTGCTCTCTTGGTGACTACCTTTAACCCTTTTTCCTCTACGTCGATCTCATCCCTCTGCTGAACCAAAAGCCCCCCCCTGATCCCTCTCAAGACCAGGCTGGCATCTGGTTGCTGCTTGGCCGCCAACTCCAGAACCCGCAGATTTTTTTTCTTCTTGAACACCCCCAAGGCCTGAGGGTCATATCCCGGGGCTACCACCGCTTCCATGAAGGTAGAGCTTATTTCATCGGCGCAAACCTTGTCCACCAGCCGGTTCAGGGCGATAACTCCTCCGAAGGCGGAGACCGGGTCACATTTTTTAGCCTTTATATAGGCCTGAACGATACTCTTCTCCGAGACGGCTACTCCACAAGGGTTAGTGTGCTTTATAATGACCGCCGCGGGAAGGTCAAACTCCGCCACGGTGGCCAAGGCAGCATCCAAATCCAAGATATTGTTGTAAGATAATTCTTTGCCTTGATGCTGGCTGGCGGCCCCCAGACCCTGGGATGCCTGCGAACTGGCTAGATAGAGCGCGGCCCGCTGATGGGGATTTTCCCCATAGCGCAAGCTGGCCATCCTCTTAAATGAGGGTGCGAACCACTCAGGAAACAGCTCCTTCTCTCCCAAGCCAGCCGCGAAGTAGTCAGCTATCCGGCTGTCGTACAGGGCGGCATGGCGAAAGGCCTTTCCTGCCAGGCGAAACCGGGTCTCCGAGGTTATCCCGCGCTTCTGCTTCAACTCTGACAGAACTGGCTGGTAATCATCCGGGTCCACCACCACGGCAACGTCCTTGTGGTTCTTGGCCGCCGCCCGGATAAGGGCCGAGCCCCCAATATCCACCAGATCCATCGGGTCTTCGGTCGGCCTCTCTCCAAAGGGATAAAGGTTGACTAGCACCAGGTCGACCGGAGCGATGCCCATCTGAGAAAGTTGATCAATATCCTCCTGCCTCTCCCGCCGGGCCAAAATGCCAGCAAAGACCGCTGGATGAAGGGTCTTTACCCGACCACTCAGCAGCTCTGAAAAGCCGGTCAAGCTGGAGAGGGTATCTGCCTGGATGCCGGCCGCGGCCAAGGCCGCCCCGGTTCCCTCCGACGCGAGAAGTGTTACACCCAGCCGGTCGAGTTCCTGACAGAACTCAACCACTCCTTCCTTGTTGAAAACGCTAACAAGCGCCCGTTTTATAGGTTTCACCGCTCATTCCCCTGGTTAAAGGCAGCTACACCTTCAGGTTTGGCGGAACTGAAATTTGGCCTATCTATCCTCAAGTAATTGAATAATTAAGACTCAGTCTTCGATGGCATCGGCCGGAAGGTCAGCGAACTCCTGGGTTATTACCTTCCCTTCCTTCCTGGGAAAATAGTTCTTGCACCAGGGACAAAACAGGTCGATATCGCGATATTGAAGCTCGTAATGAGCATAAAACCTTTTCTGGCATTTGGGACAAGCAACCCAAAATATAGATGGCATAGGTTCACCGCCTTTCTTTTAATTTCTTTCCCAACTTATCACAGGCCCTGGCCTGTACCCGATAAAGGCATTATATATCCTTCTTCTCCTAGGCTGGCCCATTATCTCCTGCTGCCAAGTCTCACTCTTACCCTCTAAGCGCGGCAAGCTAGCCAACCTTTTCTTGTTCCCAGAAACTAGGTTCACGGGCTATTAACTCCGTTCGAGTAAGTAGCATGTTGGCGCGCGCTTGTCAACAATTTTGCCTGCAAGTTTTCAGGCAATAAGTAAAACCTGAACCCTCCCCCGGAACCCCCTAACCCCGAGCTAGTGTGTTTAAATTGGCGCTCTAGCGCCAATTTAAACACAGCCCAAAGTTTGGGAAGGGGGTTTGGGGGCCAACACTTTACAAAGAGTTTTCCCCAATCTCTTGTCTTTCCAGGGGTCATCGGCCCCGTTCCCCGGGAAGGGTTTCCCAAATTAGGCAAGGTTGCTTTTTCCCCTGGAGTCAAATATGGTGAGTTGGTTAATCGGAGGAGGCTGGTTTGATAGGTCCAGAGATGATTGCTCTAGTCACCGCTATGAGCTATGCCGGCTCGGATACCTTGGGCCGGGTGGGCCTGAAGACCTCCACCCCGGCCACCGCAGTGGCGGTGACCTCGCTGGTAAACGCGATCTTGCTCTGGGGCATAGCCCTGATCACTGTTCCTTGGAGTGCCTATCGGCTGAGCAACTTATGGATCTTTTTTCTGGATGGCATATTGGTCCAGGCATTGGCCCGATTGTGTCTGTATACCGGTATGAAACGGATAGGCTTGCCCCGCACCAGTGCGGTGACGGGCTCCACCCCGGTCTTTGCAATTTTAATCGCCATCTTTTTTCTTCGAGAGGCTTTTACAGTATTTGTTCTGGCTGGCGCGGCCTTGATTGCTCTGGGGATATTCCTGGTATCCGAGAGGGGTGGAACCAAATCGTTTCACTATCGGGATTTGCTGTTTCCCTTGGCGACCGCAGTGCTATATGGCCTCTCCCCCAACCTCAGGAAGCTGGGTTTTGCCTACCTGGACTACCCGATGTTGGGAGCCGCGGTATCGAGCACCATGTCCATTCCCGCCTTGCTCATTATTACCAGGTTCTGGACTGCGGGCAGACAGATGGTATTTACCCGACATGCGGTGGTCTTTTATGCCTTGGCTGGTACGGCCAGCACCCTTGGCCTGATAACATACTTTTACGCCTTACAAATGGGCCAGGTGGTCATCATCGCCCCCCTGGCCAGCACGGCCACCATTTTCGTGGCCCTGTACACCCATCTGTTTCTGCGCCAGTTTGAGCAGTTTACCAAGAAGATCCTCCTGGGCGCATTGGCCGTGGTGGCAGGTGCCTTCCTGGTTATCATAAAATAGGCTGGGGGACGGGGCCGTGGGCCCCGTCCCTCGGGAAGGTTTGTTGAGGGATTTTTCCATTTACAGCCCGGTTGAGTTTGGCTTATACATATTGTCTAGATAGAAAAAGGGGGAAATTGGTGACCGAAACGAAGGCGCGCCGGTTTGGGCCTTGGCCCGCTTATTGGCTGGTCGCTGGAGTTTGCTAACTATCTATAATATAAAGAGAAAACATGCAGCCGCTAGGCGTGGTGGGAAAGTCTATTCCTCAGATCCATTCCCTGGCCAAAACCCTGGGCGCGGCCACCTTTGCCAGTGAGCTGAGAATGCCCGGGATGCTTTATGGCAAGGTCCTGCGCAGCCCTTTGCCTCATGCCCGGGTATTGCACGTCGATGTGAGTCGGGCGAAGAGCCTGTCCGGTGTAAAGGCGGTTCTTTTGGCTCAAGATACGCCGGGAAAGAAGTTTGGGATCTCCCTGGCCGACCAGTTAATCCTGGCTCAGGACAAAGTCAGGTTCGTCGGGGACGCGCTGGCCGCGGTGGCGGCAATTGACGAGGATACAGCTGAGGAGGCTATCGGTCTGATTGAGGTCGAATATGAGGAGCTGCCCGCGGTATTCGACCCGGAGGAGGCTTTAAAGCCGCAGGCGCCTCTGGTTCATGGCCCAAAGAACCTGGCCTCTAGCCTTCACTACCACCGGGGTGATGTGGAACAAGGCTTCCGAGAGAGCGACCACGTCTTTGAGAACCGCTATACCACCCAAGTCAAGCACCAGATGTACATGGAGAGGCGAAGCTGCCTGGCTGTGGCCGATCCCGCCGGAAGGGTAACCGTCTGGGGCGGATTCCAGAGCATTTACCACACCAGACAACAATTGGCTGCTGCCCTGGACATCCCGGAAAGTAAGGTCCGGGTGGTCCAGCCGCTGATGGGTGGAGGCTTCGGCGGTAAGCATTATACGTCAAAACCGCCGCTAGCTGCGCTTTTGGCCATCAAGACCGGCAAGCCGGTGCAGATAGTAAACACCTGGGCAGAGGAATTCCAGGCGGCTCGGCCCAGAACACCTGGGGTCATCGAACAAAAAATAGGGGTGAAAAAAGACGGCACCCTGGTGGCCAGGAAGATAAAGGTAATAGTCGACTGCGGTGCCTACCTGGGTAACGTCCCGGGAGTAGCTCAGTCGATGTCTATAAGGGCGGAGAATCTCTATCGCTTCTCTCATATTAACGGCGTGGGCCTGACCGTCTACACCAATAACATCCCCACTGGCGCCTGCCGGGGTTTTGGCAATCCCGAGGGCCATTTTGCTTTGGAGACCCAACTGGACGAAATCGCTTGCCAGTTAGATATCGACCCCATCGAGCTGAGACTGAAGAATGCGATTCAAGCCGGTCAAACCAGCTTGCACGGCTGGAAAATCGGCAGTTGCGGCCTGAAAGAATGCCTGAAGCTGGTGGCTGAGACATCCGGTTGGCGGCAGAGAAGGGGCAACCGGCCAGGACGGGGCCTGGGGTTGGCCTGCGCCATTCATCATTCCGGTTACCGCAATGTCCCAGATTTCGCTGGCTCCTCTGCCTTTATCAAACTGGAGGCTGATGGCCGGGTCACACTGATAATCGGGGAGGGTGATATGGGTCAGGGCGCCTGGACCGTGCTGCTGCAGATCGCTGCCCAAGGACTCGGTGCCCGCTTCGAAGATGTGCAGATAGCCAGCCCGGATACTGAAGTGGCACCTGATTGTCTGGGGGCCTATGCTGCCCGGGTCACTGTGGCCGGAGGGAAAGCAGTGTTGGCCGCCGCGGCTGATGTCCAGCGACAAATGATGCAAGTGGCCGCCGAACTGTTGGAAGCTAACCCGGAGGACCTTCAAGCTGAAGATAGCAAGGTGTTCGTGCGTGGTGCACCCGCGCGCGGTTAGCTTCAACCAGGTCAGTAAGCAGGCCAGATCCCGCCCGGGTGGCGGGCCTATCTTAGGGCGGGGCACCTATGACCCGCCAACCCAGATGCCAAACGAGCAAACGTTATACGGCAATCCCTCCCCCTGCTATGCCTTTACCGCGCAGATTGCCGAGGTAGAGGTGGATGACCAAACCGGCGAAATCAGGCTGGTCAGTTATGCCGTGGCCGACGACATCGGCCGACCCATCAATCCCATGCTTGCCGAGGGCCAGATAGAGGGCTGCATCGGTTACGGGTTTGGATTGACCCTTACTGAGGAGATGGTCTGCGAAAAAGGAAAGGTGATCAACCCCAACTTCATGGATTATCGGGTGCCGGTAGCCCCGGACCTCCCCCATATACGGCCTAAACTTACGGACACGTTAGACCCTAACGGCCCCTTCGGCGCCAAATCGGCCAGTGAGATATCCATAGACGCGGTGCCAGCCGCTATCGCCAATGCAATATATGACGCGGTAGGAGTGAGGATGCGCTCGCTGCCTATCACCCCCGAAAAGGTACTGACCGCGCTGAAAAAGAAAGGCTAAAGAAAATGGTCTGGGGGAAACCCTTTAAAAAGGGTTCTCCCCCAGACCATTTTCCAAAACTTTCTGAGCTATGCTTGGATTTGCGCTAAGTGCAAATCCAAGCAGTTAAGTGTTTAGGGGGTCACACTAGGGCGAGGTAATGCCGCAGCCCTAGCATAACCGGGCTAAATCTTTACAAGCGGCCAGATTTCAGCTATAAATCATCAGCCGGGGCGATAGTCGATATTAGCCTAGTTCCAGTTATAATAACTCTCTCGAACCCAAAACGTTTGCTTCGGCAACGTGGCCTATTTTCAAGTGAAATCTTTACCCTGTCCCCAGGCCATTTTTGCTTGACAGATTTTCGAGTCCCTGCTAGATTTACGACATCTTGCCAGCAGGTTTAGATTGCCGCTTCACTAAGATATTTACTCCAGAAGGAGAAGGGACTTTCGTGGCTTTTAGAACAGGAGGATAGCACTATGACAAGGAAACTTTTTTCAAACCCGCTAATATTTGGCGTAGTTATATCACTTATCCTTGTGGCGGCAGTAGGCAAGATTAAGGCCGCCGAAAAGATCAAATTTGGCACGCCGGTCAAACTCTCTCCGGTCTTGTACCTCCCCGTACTTGCTGGCGAGGAACGTGGATTCTGGAAAAAAAATAATGTGAGTGTCGAGTGGTTACCTTTCCGGGGTGGATCAGCACTCTACCGCGGGATAGCGGCCAACTCCGTGGAGATGGGGGTGTCCTCCACCGGTTCGCACATGCGAGCTGCCGGCCGAGGGGTCCCGGTGGTAATAGTTGCCGAAAGCAATCGCAGCCAAGATTTTATTGTCTGGGTTAGGGCCGACAGTCGCTTTAAGAATCCCAGGGATTTGAAAGGTGCCAGGATTGGGGTCCCCAGGCTAGGTGGTTCGTCTCATGGTTTTGGTTTGGTCATTGTAAAGGCGTTGGGCTTGGAGAAGGATGTCAAGTTCTTGGGTATGGGCGGCATAAGGCCAGAGCCGGCTGCGCTGAAGACGGGAGGGATCGATGCGATTATCGAGCCTATCTCGATACCCGCTGAATTGAAGGTTATGGGAGTGGTGAGAGAACTGGTCTCCACGTCGGACTACCTTCCAAAGGAGTGGATGTCCAACGCTGTATTTGCCCGGCGTGATTTTCTGAAAGCTAAGCCGAAGATGGTAAGTGGCGTGGTGAAGGCATTCATTGAGGCGGCGCGTTTTATAACAGGCAATGAGGCCTGGTCTATTGAAAAGATGAAGCAGATGTCGCATTACTCCGAGGAGGCCGCGCGTCTGGTATATAAGCAGCTCAATTTTACCCGGGACGGCAAGATAAGGAAAAAGGCGCTCGAGAACGTTCTCAACTTCTATATTAAGCAGGGGATCATTTCAAAAGAGAGTGCCCCCTCCCTTGAAACCTTATACACGATGGAGTTTACCCGCTAGGTTGTTAGGCGATTCTATTTGGCGAAACCTGATTGAAATAAAGATTAATCCGGATGCGGGGGCAGTTATGCATGGTGAAGAGGATGTCAAAAAGGTCTTAGCTGAAATCGATACCGAAGCCCTGGTGGATCTGGCCCAAGCTCTGGGTAATATCGCTAGTCCCAGAGGCCGGGAAAAAGAAGTGGGCGATTTTTTGCACGACTGGCTGCTCAAGGCGGGATTTTCTGCATTTAAGCAGGAGGTCTTGCCCGACCGAAACAATGTCGTAGCCAAGCTCCCTGGCACCGGCCAGGGGCGAAGCCTTATCTTCAACTCTCATATGGATACCGGCGTTTGGCAACCCGAAGACCGTTGGACCATCGGACCGGAGGAGTACTACGATAACCATGCTTGGGTGGAAAATGGGAAGATATACGGCGCTGGGGTAGTAAACGACAAGGGGCCGCTGGCCGCCTTTGTAATCGCGGCTAAGGCCATACGGGACAGCGGGATCAGGCTGAGGGGGGACATAGTCCTCAGCGGTGTCATCGGAGAAGTGGCCTGGGCGCCCATAGATGAGTTCCAGGACTCAAGAAGGTTGGCCCAAGGCAACGGCAGCCGCCATCTTATTGAGCACGGGGTGTGGGGCGATTATGCTTTAGTGGCCGAGACCACCAATTTCGGCCTTACCTGGGCCGAGTGCAGCACCGCGTTTTTCAAGGTCACCGTGCACGGCAGGCGTACATATACCCCCTACTATGTCTATAGCGATGATCCCCACAGCCATTGCAACCCTATCTTCAAGATGAGCAAAGTCATCCAGGCGGTGGAGGAGTTTGGCCGGGAGTACGAGCAGAAGCACCGTTACCAGTTCGAGGCGGGGACTATAGTACCCAAGATTGCGGCGGGCGCGATCAGAGGCGGCAATCCTTGTTCCCCCGAGGCCGGCCCCGCCATTTCCAGTATATATCTGTCTGCCATGTTACCGCCCTGCTTGGAGCCTGGCCAGCTAATGGAGGAAATCAGGACATTTTTCGATCGGTGGGGCATCGAGGCTGATATTCAGCTCTATATGTTTATGCGCGGGTACGTGGGCCAGAATATCGAGCCATTGAAGGAGGCGATCGAGAAAGCCCATAACCTAATGTTCAATAGTAAGCCCGGGCCTGTTCCGGAAGCGGTGTCAAGCATGTGGCGGGACATCAATATCTTCAATGGCGCGGGCATCCCGGCGATAACCTATGGCCCGGGACGCGGGGTAGGCTCCTCAGAGTCGGAGGATCGGATTCCTCACTTCACCATCAAAGAATTCGTTACCGCCTCTAAGGTCTATGCCTTGACCGCCTTGTTCCTTTGCGGCTGAAGGTTTAGGCCGTGTAAGATATTTTTGAGAAAAAGGCGCAGATGTATATCAGTTGTCATCCGTGACCTCCCCCCAATTATTGTAGCACTTTCAAAGTTTGAGCTGCCGGCATATAGAAGCCCTGGGAAGATGGCTGCATGGCTTTGGGAGTTGGTGGGCCATATTTCAAACATAAGCCGCTCGTCAGCCAGGACATTATAATGAAGAGTTCCAATTAAATAAGCTATCCCAAATACAAGATGCCTCTATCGCCAACGTGACCTATTTCCAAGTGAAATCTTTCCCTTTGCCCCAGGCCTTTTTTGTCCTATTGTCAAACATGAGTAACAGTATCATGGTTTAATTTCCTTTAGGTTTTGGTAGTCGGGGAAGACTGTTAGGGTTTGGATGGGGGTTTTGCCGTTAAGGGCCATGTGGGGTCGGGTATGGTTATACTGGAAAAGCCAGCGGCCAAAGGCCAACTCCAACTCCCTTCTGGTGTGGCAGTCGATGGCGGTGTATTGGTAGCGCCTTCTGCCCTCCACCAGCTAGGGGAGGTATTTGACATCCACCTGGAGCAGGTCTCCAGACCTGGGGACGATGAAGGTGCGGCGGTATCGCTTGGGCCGCTTCTTTCTCTCCCTGATCAGGCCGGCTCGTTTCAGTACTCGGTAGATGCCGCCAGGCCCAGGGGTATACCGGAGTCTTCTCTGGCGCTTAAGGGCATTCCAGAGCCCAAGCGGCCCAAGCTCACTCTTCTTGCGAAGCCTGATGATCTTTCTGGCCCTGGCTTTCTTTACCTGGCCAGGCGACCGATAGGGTCTTCTTGGGCTCCAGCA
>JAZFTZ010000013.1:0-4503 GCA_036446955.1 Thermodesulfobacteriota bacterium | reverse complement strand
CCTCTGGGCCTCCTGAAACCAGTTATACCGTTTACGGATGATCTCCTCCGGGGTAAGATACCAATGAGACATGGGTGACCTCCTTTCAGGTGAGGTTAACGTTGAACCTCTCCACTACCACAAAGTGTCACCCATGTTTCGTAACAAGATAAAGGGGGGCGTTTTTTCCCTTGACAATGGAGCCGAAAGCGCGTAAATTTCTTAATTGGTATGAGGTAACAGACATGAAGGCTGTTGAGAGTAAGTGGTGGTTGGTTGACTGCCAGGGCCAGGTTCTGGGCCGGCTGGCCAGCCAGGTGGCTAGCATATTGAGAGGCAAGCACAAAACCAGCTTTGTCCCCTATATGGATATGGGTGACTTCGTGGTGGTGATAAATGCCGGCCGGATTCGCCTCACCGGGGGCAAACTGGAAAAGAAGGTCTATGTCCGCCATTCCGGCTATCCCGGGGGGTTGAAGTCGGTGCCGGCAAAAGAGTTGCTTGACCGGCATCCGGAAAGGATGATCAAAGCCGCTGTTCAGGGCATGCTGCCCAAGAATAAACTTGCTGCCCGGGTGTTGCGAAAACTGAAGGTTTACCCTGGTCAGGACCATCCTCATCAGGCTCAACAACCCGAGCTCC
Organism: Thermodesulfobacteriota bacterium; assembly: GCA_036446955.1. GTDB lineage: Bacteria > Desulfobacterota > JAZFTZ01 > JAZFTZ01 > JAZFTZ01 > JAZFTZ01. Next base: position 3,882 of record JAZFTZ010000013.1, on the reverse strand, counting down.
TTAGGCTGAGAGGATGATAATGGCGGAAGAACTGATCTACGCTACTGGAAAGAGGAAACGGGCGGTGGCCCGGGTCTGGCTTTGGCCAGGTAAGGGAACGATATCGGTGAATGACCGCTCGCTGGATGAGTACTTCGTGCGCAAGACCTGCCAGATGATTATCGAGCAGCCTTTGCAGCGGACCGACTGCACGGAGAAGTTTGACATTAAGGTAAAGGTTAGAGGCGGCGGTATATCTGGCCAAGCTGGGGCGGTTCGCCATGGGATCACCAAGGCTCTGCTGCTGGCTGATAAGGAATTGCGTGCGCCGTTGAAAAAAGCAGGTTTTATCACCAGGGACTCCCGAATTAAAGAGAGAAAAAAGTACGGCCAGAAGGGGGCCCGGGCGCGCTTCCAGTTTTCGAAAAGGTAATCCTTTTCTCACCTTGATCTCTGCTTTTTGCTTCTCGAAAGGATGATGGTGATGCGGGTTGGCGTTATAGGGGCCACCGGCTATGCCGGCTTTGAGTTGGTGAGGCTTCTTCTGGGCCACCCGGAGGTGGAGCTGGTTTATCTCACTTCTCGGGCCCATGCCGGCCAGAGTTTTTCTCGCACCTTTCCCTCGTTTCAGGGTTTGATTGATTTGGAATGTGAGCAACTGGAGCCAGAAAAGGCCGCGGCCGCGGCGGACTTCTTCTTCTTCGCCCTGCCACATGGTTTTTCCCAAAAAATAATCCCCTCCCTTCTCGAGACGAACAAGAGAGTGGTTGATTTGGCAGCCGATTTTCGCCTCCAGGATCTGGAAGTCTACCGCCGCTACTATGAACCTCATACTGCCCCGGAGCTGGTAAAGGAAGCAGTGTATGGACTCCCCGAGCTTCACCGGCAAGCGATAAAGAACTCCCGGCTGGTAGCCAACCCGGGTTGCTATCCCAGCGCGGCTATATTGGCTCTGGCTCCCCTACTGCGGCATGGTTGGATCGAACCGGAGGGGATAGTAGTGGACGCCAAATCAGGGGTTTCGGGCGCGGGTCGAGGTTTGACCCCGGCTACTCAGTATTGCGAGATAAACGAAGCCTGCCGGGCATACAGCGTCACTGACCATCGCCACCTTCCTGAGATGGAACAGGAACTTGCTCAAGTTGCCGGGCATCCCCTAACCTTGAGCTTTACCCCCCACTTGGTGCCCATGGGTAGGGGTATCCTGGCCACTGTTTATGCCCGGTTTAAGAAGGACCGGCCGGTGGAGAAATTGCGGGAACTCTACTCCTCCTTCTATCGGGGCCATAATTTTATCAGGATTCTGCCGGAAGGCGTCTCACCAAGTACAGCTAACGTCCGGGGGTCCAACTTTCTGGACCTCGGTCTTTATTGCGATTCCAGGACAGGGCGGGTAGTGGTGGTCAGCTGTCTGGACAATTTGGGCAAAGGAGCTGCCTCTCAGGCGGTTCAAAACTTCAATCTGATGAACGGTCTTGACGAGGATACCGGCTTGACTCAAGTCCCCTGCGCCTTTTGACCGAACAAAAAATTTGCGCCATATTCGAAAAAAACTTGCCTTGGCGGAAATAGTTTGTAATCTTTAGCCTTGAAATCTTCATCATCATTGGTTAAACAAAGGAGTAGTTTGCCCACTAGGGCGAAGCGGAGTTGTTAACTTGGAAAAGGAGGGGAGATGACTAGAGCGGATTTGGTTAGCAAGATTGCGGATGGGGCAAAGATTTCTAAGGTTTGCGCGGATCAGGCATTGTCTATCTTCATCGAATCAGTGACCAAGGCCTTGAAAAAGGGAGACAAGGTGACTCTGGTCGGGTTTGGTACCTTTTCTTCAGTTCGGCGGAAGGCCAGGAAGGGAAGGAACCCCCGTACCGGAGAGATCATGCAGATTAAAGCGCGCAAGGTCCCCAAGTTTGTTCCAGGAAAGCTTTTGAAAGAGAAAGTGCGCTGAGAGACTAAAGACAAAGGAAGACTGACCTGGCCGAGGGGAACTTGCACAATTAAAAGCTAGCTGGCCGAGTGCAGGGGTGGAGAGGGGAACAGCACCCGAGGAGCGAGCCGGAGTGGTTTGTCTTGCCTCCAGGCTCAAAGGGTTTAATTCCTCGGTCCATCGGTTTCAAATTATTGATATGGTGAAAGTTAATAGCTCCCGCCCCAGGCCAGACGTTAACTGAAAGCGTTGACTATTCAAAGATAGTAATCCGGACTAGAGGGTAGGCGTGGAGGTGTTCTAGGAATCAGCTGTTAGTGGGCGCGAAGCTTTACCCGCCCATCTCAATCCTTCCCCTGCCAATCGCCAAGATTCCATGGAAGTTCCATGGTTTTGCCGGTGGAGCAGACCGCTGGCACCGTGTCGCCAAATAAAATCGAGGTGAGTCGTCAAAAGAGCTTATCTTAATAACAAGCTACTATTATCGAGGCCAAGATCTGGTGACTGCTTTCTGGTCGGAATCTTTGCCGCCCATGAGGAAAGTCAAGGCACTGTCTGGTTTGACAAACCATTAGCCGGTTTTGAAAAAAGTCGCCGATGGGGTAGCTGATAGAAGGAGGGCTTGTCGATTTGAATGTCCAGGGCTCAAGAATGGTTAAGGTTGCAGTCTACCTCCTTTTAATATTTTCCTTCCTAATTTCTTCGTCCGCCCGGGCCCAGACGGCTCAAGAATATTTGGCGCGCGGGGAGGGCTACTTAAACCAAGGCCAGTACCGTCAGGGCATACTGGTTACCAAGCAGGCGCTGGCTTTAGACCCTAAACTCACTGCCGGGTGGCGGAATCTGGCGTTAGCCTACTTTATGGCCAAGGAGTACAAGAGTGCCCTGAAGAGCTGTCGCAAGTGGGTCGAGCTGGAACCAAAATCATATCAAGCTTGGAACAACCTGGGCGTGGCCCACCTGAAACTCAAGCAATTCTCGAACGCGGCCAAGGCGTTCAAAAGAGCCCTCTCTCTAAAGGTGAATGCCCCGCTGGTGGCGGTGAATCTGGCCGAGACGCTAACCCGGCTGGGAAGACGATCCGAGGCGGAGGCGATTTTCAACCAGGCGACCGCTCAAGATCCGGGCTCCGCCGATTTCTGGCTGGCCCTGGGCAGCGCTCGCTACCGCCTGGGCCAATATAGGAAAGCCAATTCGGCCTTTAAACGGGCCTTGGAGTTACAGCCGGGCTCCAGAAAAGCCCGGGTTTATTTGGAGCGAGCCCAGCGACGACTGAAGCGGCAGCGAGGAAAATGACCTTGAGATTGCTTTATCGGTCGGAGGGTTATATATTAGCATTGTACTGCATATGGTGAAAACACGGTGAAGGTAGCCTGCGTTATCCCAGCCCGTTACGCTTCCCAGCGGTTTCCTGGCAAAGTGCTGGCCAAATTGGCGGGCAGGCCTCTAATTCAGTGGGTGTACAACCAGGCCTGTAAGGCGAGGAAGGTAGACCGGGTGATTGTGGCTACCGATGACAAAAGGGTCGAAGACTGTGTCCGCGATTTTGGTGGAATGGCGGTTATAACCTCGCCTGATCACAACAGTGGCACCGATAGGGTTGCCGAAGTGGCTCAAGGATTGAGCGACTCCCTGATAGTAAATGTCCAGGGGGATGAGCCGCTTCTTCCCCCTGAAGCCATTGATCAAGCAATAGAGCTTCTGGTGAATGAGCCGGCCGCGAAGATGGCCACGCTGGCCACTCCTATTATTGAAGATCAGGATTTGACCAACCCTAACGTGGTGAAGGTGGTGGTGGATGAAAAGGGAAACGCGCTCTCCTTTTTCCGAGCCGCTATCCCTTCCCCCCGTTCTCAGCCTTTTCGGCAAGACACCCGCAGAACTCCGGGAACCGGCCGACTTACGCTTACCGGCCACGCAGCGAGCGCTGTTCAAAGTGCCGTCAGTACGCCACCTAGCCCTTTTTACCGACACGT
>JAZFTZ010000012.1:0-9880 GCA_036446955.1 Thermodesulfobacteriota bacterium | reverse complement strand
GGAATTAAATTTGGTGAGCCATTTCATATGGACGGTCGGGCCCTGGGGGGTGCCCAGCTTAAGCGTCTCATCATGAAGTCGCTTGGTTCCCACCAGTCTTCCATCCTCATAACGGATGGGGCCCTGGATGCCCGTAGTGCCATACTCCCGGAGGAGGTCATGGCCCTTCTTCCCCGTCCTTTTGGCCAGCCACACCAAGGGATGGTAATTAGTTCTTCTAGCCCTCCCAAATCTGGCCGCCTCCTCGAAGACATCGTTGGAATCCTTCCAATCGAAGCCCTCAAATCCCATCTTCTTGGCGAACTGGGCGGCTATCCACCAGTCGGGCTTGGCCTTCCCGGGTGGGTCATAGAACTTCTGATAGAGGCGTATCCTGCGCTCGCCGTTGGCCCTGCTGAAATTCTCCTCACCCCAGGTGGCCGCCGGTAGGACGATATCGGCATACTTCGTTCCTAGGGGGTCAACCGGGTAGATATCCTGATCCACAAGCACCATGCCGCCACTATCTGCCCTCTTCTTTAATACTTCGATAATATGGTCCTTATCCAAGCTCTTGACCTGATTCGGGTTTAATCTGGTCATCCTGTTAAAGGTATCGATGAGAGATGTGGTTCCCCCCATAGCCTGCAACCAGGTGGTTCCCACACACCAGGCAAAGCGCACATTACCCCCCTTTACCCAGCGGTCAAGATCAAGGGCTTTCCTCCTCCTTCCGGGGTACTTCTCCGGTGATTTCTCTATCGGATATCTTCCCCCGGGCATCATACCTCGCTGATGGCCCCCACCCCTGGATATGACCTGACCAGGCCGATTTCCGGCACCGCACAAAAGACCCAGGGCGGCAAGGGAAGCGGTATTGAGATAGTTGTTGGACCAGTAGTTACCCTTCTCCAGCATGAAGGAGGCCTTGGGACGCTTGCCCTCTATCGGTTTGGTCAACATCTCGGCCGCCCGCTCAATCTGATTGGCAGGAACCCCGGTGATCTCAGAGGCCGTCTTCAGCTCGGCGTATTTGTAACCGAGTATCCACCTCTTATAGCCCTCCAGGTCGGTCCCAAATTTATCCCAGGTGGTCCGCCACTGCCAGGGGGTGTTCCTGGTACCCTGACCGAAGCCGGACTCGATCTCCCACTTGTTGGCTATATTCTTGGATAACCACTCCTTATCTTCCCAACCGTTCAAAAGGATGATCCTCGCTAAGGCCAGCTGGAGTATGGTATCGGTACCGGGGTAAAGAATGAGGGCGAGCCCGCCGTATTTTTCGCCGTAGACGACACCGCTGGTCTTGCGGGGAAGGGCATAGATTAGCTTCATCCCCTTGGCTATTCCCTTCATAATCCAGGCGTTAAACATGACGGTCTTGGTCTCGTAGGGATCGGTACCTGAAATGAAAAGGACATCAGCCTGAGACCAGTCTTCATAGGAGGCGCTGAAGGGATCAATCCCTGCATCTCTTAATCCAGGCGTATCCGACCCCGTCCCTGTCGGTTTGTCGTGGTGGGCGTAGGCCGGGGTCTTGATATAGCGTAAGACCAGTTTGGTCAGGGCATAGGTATTCTCAAAGTATTGATAGCTGTACATTCTCATGGCCCAGGAATGGGCACCATATTTTTTTAAGACATACTTGGAGACCTCTGCCATAACGTCGAGAGCTAAATCCCAAGAGACGGGATAAAGGAGGTCGTGCACCCTTATCATGGGCTGCTTCAGCCTATCGCGGGTAGGTTTCCCCGGGTTATAGCACTTCTGAGCGATAGCGCCACCGCGAATGCTGTGGTCCCCCATTATGTTGACTACTTGGATGTCCGCGTCGGGGATGACGATCACATGGTGAGGTTTACCATTAGCCATGACTATGTTGTGCATGTTGGTGCTTGGCCATTTGCCATGCAAGACATCTGAAGGAAAGTCTACTCCAAAGGCGTTCTCATAGGCCTTTGGCCCACCCTCTCTTCCTAGCGGCCACCTATAGACCTTGTAACCGCAGCCCACAATGCAGTAATCACAGGCAGTGGTAAATACCTTGGCATCAGGCGGCGGCAAAGGAACCTTATCCGGTGGCAAATAATAGGGGGTAGCCATATGGTATATCTCCTTAAAGATTGCTATTACGCCCGTAGATGAGGCCCATTAAACCGGTAGCATAGATATCATCCCCTTCAACCTCCAGGGTCACCTGGGGCAAGCTCTCCGTAGCGTGGCCTGCTATTACCATGCCATGCTTGGTCAGGTCGAAGGTGGTCAGGTGGAAGGGGCAGGGGCCTAGCGCCTTATGCTTCTTCTTATAAGTCCCCTGTAAGGGACCTCCCATGTGGGTACATAGATTGTTAAAGGCTACTATATCATTGTCCCGGCCGACCCCACCTCCCGCAGGCACCCCTAACTTCACCAGAAAGCTCGAGGAATGGAGGGGGTCGTCATAAGGGTACCTGAAGTCCATAGGGATATCCTGTTTAACCTGGCTTAGCCTGGCTATCCTCTTTCGAGGGTATTTGATCAGCCTGGCCGGGATAGCCTCCGCCTTGGGAGAACCCGGAAAAGTTACAAAGAGGACGGTGGTGACGGTGGCCCCTCCCGAGGCCAGCAGGAATTGCCTTCGAGTAAGACATCCCTTCTCCTTAGGTTGCTTCTCCATAGACTAACTCCTTTACTTCATGACCGCATAATCGGGGAGTTCAGGAGGCGCTAGGATGATTTCCTCACCCGTCAAACTCTCCAGAAAGGCCATAAGGGCCCCCTTCTCCTCATCATTCAAATTCAAGGGCTTTAGCTTCTCGGTCTTGGTGCTGAGACGGTATAGCTTTTCAATCGGATCATCACCACCGCCCTCATTATAAAAGTCTATGACCTCCTCCAAGGTAAAGAAGACTCCATTATGCATATAAGGGGCGGTATAATTCAAATAGCGGAGGCTGGGGGTCCTGAATTTCCCCATGTCCTCTTTCCGCTTGGTTTGATAATACAGCCCGAGATCGGTCTTTGTGGTCCTATATATCTCTTCGGTAACCCCCTTGGCATACTGCTCGTACCTGAAGGTTATCTGCTTCAGCGGGTCTTCCTCGAAAGCGGGGTTCTCGGGAACACCGATGTTGTGATACTTTTCGTCGGTTAACAGGGGACCGTTGTGGCATTGGATACAGTTCGCCTTTCCCTTGAACAGCTCCAACCCCTTCTTGGCCTTCTCTGATAGCGCGGCCTTGTCACCCTTCATGTACCGGTCAAAGGGGGTATCCCTCTGGACCAGGGTCCTCTCGAACGCGGCGATAGCTCTCCAGGCGTCCTTAAGATTGGGATATTCGGTGCCGAAGACCTGCTTAAACCTCTTTATATACTCAGGTATCTGATAGAGACGGGCCTCCATCATATCCCGCTCGCCATTTCCCGCCACTGCACCCCTGTTAGCCGTCTCTGCCTGGGCCTCCAGACTGCGGCTGGAACCGGCCCAGAAAAGTTTATTGTAGTAGGCGGCATTGATGATTGTCTGGCAGTTGCGCCAGTGGGATGTGCCTGGATAGCCCCGGCAGACATCGGAGGCATCCCCCCATCCTGCCTTGGAGTCGTGACAGCTGGCACAGCTGAGACTGGCATCGCCGGTGAGCCTGGTATCGAAGAAGAGCATCTTACCTAATTCAATCTTAGCCGGGGTCATGGGGTTGTCGGTCGGAATGGGTGGCGGCCCAAGAGGGGCCAGTTCCGGGACATCTTCCGCCACTACGGGCTTCCCACCAACCAGCACTAAGGCAATGATTAGAGACAATGATATATTTCTTAATACTTTTTTCATACCCTCTGTTCCCCCTTACCCTGGAACAAATAGCTTAGTTTCTTTTATTGTACCAATCCTCTATGAGAGTGTAATCCTCCGGCATATCCGCCGGTTTAGCCACCTTGATTACATCCCCACTCAGACTCTTCAGGAACTCCACCAGCTCCCTTATCTCACCCTTTGAAAGCGCCACCGGCTCTATGTCCGGGCCAACACCCTTCGCATGGAACTCAATGACCTCCTCCAGGCTCTTGAAGACGCCATTGTGCATGTAGGGGGCGGTCCGGGAAACCTCCCTAAGAGACGGGGTCACGAACCTGCCTATATCTTTCTTCTTCTTGCTTACCGCATAATAGCCTACATCACGCTCCGCCCTCTCAAAGCCAGGCACCCCCATAGCAAGCTGGAATGACCTTAAGGTAAAATGCCTCATGGGGTCGTTCCATATCTTGGGGTTCGCAGGCACACCCAGGTTGTAGGGCTTGTAGTCGGAGAGCATAGGGCCGTGATGACACTTGATGCAGCCGGCCCTGCCTTTGAACAGCCCCAGGCCTCTCTTGGCCGGGGAGGATAGTGCATTCTGGTCACCCTGGAGGTATTTGTCGAAGGGGACATTCCTGGAGACCAGGGTCTTCTCAAACTCCCTTATGGAGTTCCTGATATTACCGAAGGAGGGCTCGGCGTTCCAGGCCTGCTTAAACATCCGCACATACATGGGAATCTGTTTCATCCTCTCCAGCATGAGCCTCCCATCCATGTTCATAAAGTGGGTCTCGGTAATATGGTCCCGCACGTGAACCTGAAGCATGGACTTTCCAGGAAGGCGCCCATCCCAATAAACGGTTTCGGCAAACGCTACATTGATGGGAGACTTGGCATTGCGGAAGTACTTTGACCCGGGGTAGGCATCGGAGAGTTCCTCATCGTTCTCCACATTATTGGCCCACCCCTTATTAGGGTCATGGCAGCTGGCACAACTGAGGGCGGCATCCCCGGAAAGCCGGGTATCGAAGAAGAGATACCTGCCAAGCTTTGCCTGGGCCTCTTTCACCTTCGGCGGTTCCGGCAGGCGAGCTAAATCAGCCGCAACTGCCACACCTGCCGACCAAAAAAGGAGTAGAAAAGATAACAAAAGCAGACATTTCCCCCTCATCTAGCAAAACCTCCTTTTTGCGGGCTGCAACGACCTAAACCAAAACTACTTTATCCTCTTGATGGTGGGTTTACCTCCTCATTTAGCAAATTCAAAACTGAGCCTGGCAGTCCCCTTGGCTGACACGCTGGCCTTCCCCTCCTTTATACCGAGAATGGGATGCCAGGCCTTAACCTTATAAGTCCCAGGAGGTATACCATCTATCTTGAACGTGCCATCCTCTCCCACTACGGAGAAGTATGGATGATCTAACACATAAATCCATCCCAGCATCCAGTTATGTGCATCGCACTCGATTTTGACCACCTTCCCTCTCCGGGGCCGGATGGTCTTGGTGATCTTGCTTCCCTGGACAGGTTGAGCGAAGTTGAACATGGTTCTCTTCACCCTTCCGATTAGCTCATAGGTGTGGACGTTATGAAGCACTGGATCGGAATTCAATACCACCAGTTTGCTGCGCCGGGGAATCACCTGCACATAGGGGAGAAATGAACAATTCTTTTGATCCAGAACATAGCCTCCAGCAGGTTTACTCAATGGTTTACCTTTTTTTATCCCCTCCAGGTATACCACCACATCCATCAGGCCACCGCTGGCAGAAACCCTCACCTCCCCCTTTTTCCTGTACCCGGTTCCACAAACCTCTTTGTTCTTGTTGATCAATATCTTCTCCGGCTCAGGGGCCTTCCCCTTAAAAACTACTTTCCCCGTTAGGGAGGCTCCATCAACGACGTCAACTGTTTGGTAGGCCGAGGGAAGATCGGGCAGGAGAATCACTGCCGCGAGGGCGAAACTAGCTATTATTCTTATCATTTTTTACTCCTGGGTTTCTGTGCTAGCATTGAGAAAAACCTTCTGGATCTTCCTCCTGGGCGCAGGAGCACTTTTCTGACGGCGCTCTCCGCTCTTTATTGCTATTGGCCCCGTTAAGGGACAAGAAAATCCTCTGGCGGGTTAATAGGTATTCGTGGTGGTAATTTCACATCAAGGTTGGATATCAAATTTACCCGCGTTTTAAAATTTATACGGACAATTTTAATTTGCCCGGTTAGCCTTGTCAAGATTTTTGACACCAGGTTAATAGCCATCGCCCTCTCTACCAGTTCAGAGCAATATCAAACTCGAGCCGAACCGGGCAGAACGGGCAAGGGAAAAGGCAAATCCTCGACTGGGAAAGAGGCAAACCTCTGGAGAATAAGGGCGGACGCCCATCATTGTTGGGGGCATAAAAGACTTTTTTGGGCCAGCGTAATGATAACCCTTGACAGGTGAATTTAGCGTATTTATAATGCCGAAAGTTGGTTCTCGGAGAGGTAGGCCAACCGATAATGTATGGTAACATATTACTACCATTTGATAATTCGCCTTGCTCCCGCCAAGCCCTGTCCTGGGCTACCTGCCTGGCCCGAAGACTGAAGTCTCATCTGGTGGGCCTGCACGTGTATAATGCCAATTTCCACGAATGCGCTTTTCAAAAAATGGAGGCAGGCCTGCCCGAGCGTTATCAAAAGGATGAAGTCCTGAAGGAACAAAGGATGATTCACGATGCTCTGATAACCAAAGGGCTTCAGCTTATCGCCGATTCCTTCTTGAATGTCCTTTCGGATAGATGCCAGCGAGAGGAAGTAAGCTTTGAGGAAAAAATGGCCGAGGGAAAGAATTTCGCGCAAATCTTGAAGGAGGCCGATAACGATCAGTACGACCTGGTTATCCTTGGGGCCTACGGCCTGGGTCAGGATGGCTCGCCCACCCTGGGAAGCGTATGTCAGCGGACGGCTCGGCACTTAAGAAAAGATGTTTTGGTGGTCAAAGGGGGGTTCCCAAAAGAGGGGGCCCAGGTACTGGTGGCCGTGGATGGCAGCCGAAATTCTTTTACCGGCTTGAGCAAAGGGCTGTTTTTGGCCAGGAGCTTTGGCTGGAGGATAAAGGCCGTTGCCGTTTTCGACCCCGATTTTCACCGCCGGGCCTTTGCCAATATCTCTCAGGCCTTGACGTCAGAGGCAGCCAAGATATTTCGGTTGGAGGAGCAGAAGGCTCTGCATGAGACGATCATCGATGGTGGGTTGAGGGTGGTGGCCGAGCGCCACTTGAAGAAAGCACAAGCCTTGGCCCGAGCGCAAGGGATAGAGCTTGTCACCCAGGTGGCGGAAGGAAAGCCCTATCGGGAGATATTGAAGGCGGTAGAGCAAGAAGGCCCCGGCCTGTTAATAACAGGCAGGTACGGCAGCCATGATTCCACTATTACCGATATCGGCAGCCATACGGAGAATCTGCTCCTTTATTCAGGAGTCAGCCAGCTTATCGTGGAAGATAGCCTGGGAGAGGCCGAGATAACCGAGACAGAAATCCAGGAGGAGATTCCTCCCCTGGAATGGGATGAGGCAGCCCTGACCTTGCTGGACAGGATACCTAGCTTTGCCCGGGGCATGGCCAAAGCCGCGGTGGAAAAGGAAGCCAGGGAGCGGGGACTGGCTAAAGTCGCCGAAGACCTGATATGGAAAGTAAGGGCCAGGTGGGAAGGAAAAGAGGAGGTTGCCGAACCCTCTGAGAGTTCCATCCAGTGGACTGAAGGGGCGTTGAAGCGGCTGGAGAAGGTGCCGGAATTCTCCCGCGATATGGCCAAATTTCGTATCGGGGTGTTTGCCGCGAAAAAGGGTTATACCATGATAACCGAGGAGGTTCTGGAGGAGAGATACGCTGGCTGGGCAGAGGAAACGGGAAAAGTCGAGCCTGACCCCTCTCTGGGCTGGACCGAGCAGGCCCGTTCCCGGGTGGACAAGATTCCCGAACACATTCGTCCCGTGGTCATCAAGGAGATAGAGGCCCTGGCCCGGAGGCAGGGCATGCGCCTGATCAATGAGCAGCTGCTGGAGACGGCAAAAAAGATGTGGGATGATTTCGAGACCTTTCACCAGAGTCACAAGGAGCCCAAGGGATGATGGAGGTGGAGGTCATATCCTGGAACCTTACCCGAGCCTGTAACCTGAGCTGTTCCCACTGCTACCTGCCCACGGCCGACCGAGGGGAAAAACCAGCGGAGCTCTCTACCGCCGAGTGCCTGAAGGTCATTGACCAGATAGGTGAGGTGGCTTCCCAGCCGGTACTGATATTGACCGGTGGTGAGCCTCTGCTGCGAGAGGATATTCTTGATATTGCCCGGTATGCGGGCAGAAAAAAAATCACCCTGGTGCTCGGTACCAACGGGACTCAAATTGATGAGCCACTTCTATCCCGGCTGGAGGAAAGTGGCGTCCAGGGACTGGGTATAAGTCTCGATTCCCTTCGCCCCGAGGTGCACGATTCTCTTCGCGGGGTATCTGGCGCGTGGCAAAGGACCATGGCCGCGGTCGAGCTGGCTGATAAGAAGGGGTTCCCCTTCACGATCCAAACCACGGTTTTGAGAGATAATCGGGACGAACTCCCTGCGTTGGCCGACTTCAGCTATAAAGCTGGCGCCAGGGTGCATAATATATTCTTTCTGGTCTGCACCGGCCGGGGACAGGAGATGACTGACATAAGCCCTGAGGATTACGAGGAGACCCTGGGCCTGATTGTGGAGCTAGAAAAGGGATTCGCCGGCAGGATGCTGATTAAGGCCAAATGTGCCCCTCATGTCAACCGGATTCGCTATGAAAAAGGCTTATGGAGGCCGGAGGAACAAAAAAGGGGCTGTCCCGCGGGCACCGGCTATTTGAGGATAACCGCGGAAGGAAAAGTTACGCCTTGCCCTTATATACCTTGGGAAGTGGGGGACTTGAAAAAGGAGACCTTAAGCCGGATATGGGAACGCTCCTCAGACCTAAAATTGTTCCGCCAGTGGAACTTGAAGGGCCGCTGCGGCCGGTGTGAGTTTATCTCCCTGTGTGGGGGTTGCCGGGCAAGGGCCCTGGCCAGTGCCGGGGATGTCCTTTCCGAGGACCCCTGGTGCAGGTATGAACCGGGGCGATATGATAAAGACGAGAGATTGAGACCGGGCCAGGGAAGTGGTCTTTCTGAGCTTAGTTGGGAGGTTGAAGCCCGGGAGCGGCTAAAGGCGGTTCCAGCCTTTGTGCGAAGAATGGTGGAAAAAAGGGTGGAGGAGTACGCCCGGGCCAGAGGCTTTAACGTAGTATCCATCGAGGTACTGGGACAAGTGAGAGAAAAGTACGCCGGCTCCTTTAGTAAAGGAAGATAAAGGATGGTGAAAACCGCAATTGTGTTCCTGGTTCTGGCTGGCTTTTTATTCTGGGCTGGTCAGCTTCCGGCTTACCAGCGGACTACGGTATCTAACAGAGGCAAGATCACCGGGGCGGCCAAGTTTCCGGGCAAGGCTCCCCTGCCCAGAAAGCTCAAGGTGGTCAAGAACCAGGACTATTGTGGAACGAACTTGCCCTCTGATGAATTGGTGGTCTCTTAGGGATAATAGAATCAAGGGCATGGTGGTCAATATTGAGGGGATAAGCAAGGGGAAAGAGATAATCAGGCGGGTAGTGGTTTTGGATAGCAACAAGTGCTATTTTCGTCCCCATGTGCAGGCGGCCATGGCCAGATCGCCTATTCACGTCAAGAATGGTGATCCCGTGCTGCACAATACCCATGCCTATCTGGGGAGAAGAACCGTTTTCAACCTGGCCCTGCCCACAAAGGGTAAGGGTATGGTAATTAAGAAGAGGTTGAGGAGGCGAGCCGGGCTGGTCACCGTGAAGTGCGATGCCCATAACTGGATGAGCGCGGTCATAAAAACGTTTGATCATCCCTACTTTTCCGTGACTGATGAGCGGGGTGCCTTCGAGATGACTGACGTGCCGCCAGTCAAGTATAAGCTCACCGCCTAGCATGAGGTCCTGGGGACTCAACAGAAAAATAACTGTCCCATCCAAAGGTAAGCTGGAGGTCGAGTTCAGCTTCAAGAAGTAGCTTGTCTATATCTATTTCGTAATGAGCAAAGACGGCAATCTGGCTGACCGCGCAATTTATGGGGT
>JAZFTZ010000011.1:0-8244 GCA_036446955.1 Thermodesulfobacteriota bacterium | reverse complement strand
CAGTCCGAGCCGGAGGAAGAGATGGAAGAGAGCACCAGTACGGTCAAGGATTTGAAGAGGGAGTTGATCCAGAGAATCTACAGGAGGGAAAAGAACAATCTTTTAACCAAGCGGGAACAGCGAGCCATGGATGCCTGGTTTCGCTCCAAGACAAGCTCTCGACCTGAGGGCAAGGCCTGGGCCGCAGCCAAGAAGTTGGCCCGAGAGTTCTCCGAGTTCGAAGAGGTTGTGGCGGGAAAGAGAGACTGACTTTTGTACTAAGCCTCAGAGGCTTCTTCAGTCTTATTGGCACCAGCCGGGGGGCAAGTTTCCTTAAACCCTCCACCAACTCTCTTAAGCGGCGGTCAACCCGATAACTTACACTGTTTTGCTCAAAGGTTCCCTCAGGCAAACGCTTTCCCGCGGGAGTGCCGGTGAGAATCTCTAGGCCCTCATCTGGTGGCTACCGGGTAGATGTGGAATTGGCCTTTGGATACCGCCTCGACCACCTTCCTTTTTAGCATGAGGTTTTTCACATTTTGCGCCGGGATGATGGCGCCTTGCTGTCCGTTAACTCCCTTAGCCTGGCAAATGTCGAAGAATCCCTCAATTTTTTGATTGATTCCACCTACGGGCTGAATCTCTCCCTTTTGGTTCACCGAGCCGGTAACGGCCACATCCTGCCTGATCGGGCAGCCGGAAAGGCTGGACAGCAGTGCATAAAGCTCGGCGCTGGAGACGCTGTCTCCCTCCACCTCTTCGTAGCTCTGCTCAAAACAGATACTGGCTGACAAGGCCAGCGGTTTGCCTTGGGCAAATTCCCGGGCCAAGTACCCCCGCAAGATCATCACCCCTATTAGCCCGACAACCCAAAAGTCAAGCTTCGCTCAGGAAAGCCCCCAGGTTGTTCTGCGACCGCTGGCCGACGGCCGCTTAAGTCAATTTAGTTATTAGCCTATGCGGTTGCAGACCGATGGTCTCCCCTTTTTAGAAACGAGCTGTTATTAAGATAGGTTGAAAATCTATTTTACCGCGGGAAAGTATTCAGCTGAATTAGAAAACAAGAAAAGAAGGTCTTAAGTTTCCATGAGGGAGTCGGTTAGCTTTTTTTAGAGGTTATCGTTAAGAAGCCGGTCATCAACTGATCCACCTTGCTGCTGCCACACTTGGGGCACTTGAGCTTTTTGGTCTCGAAGTCGACGATACTCATGATTCTAGTGAATCTCTTCTTACACCGAGAACATTTGAAATCGTAAATCGGCATCTCCCCTACCCCTCTTTAAACAGTTTTTACTGCGTTTCTTGGCTAACGTCAGCAGTGAAGTAGAAATCGAATTCCACGATATATTCTTTTAAAATCCCACCTCTTTGTCAAGAGCGATTATCACGAAACTAGGTTGTTCTGAGACCTAGGTGATCTTTCCCGGGGGACGGGGGTCTCTTTGTGGGGGAAACCTTCTCTGTGGGAAGAACCCTTTAGAAGGGGTTCTTCCCACAGAGGGCTATCTTGGCACGGCCCAGCTATCCCGGTCAGGTTCAGGCAAGCTGGCTTAACCCCCCGTCTTCCCGTCAGTCATCAATGTTTTGACCATCTGGACGGTGTTATTCCAGAGGATCATGACCGCATTCCTCAACTCACTAATAGTCACTGTGCGCTCCCCGGGCAGGTCGGAGAGGCTCCCTTGTGGGTCGCCGGGCACTTGGACCTTAAAAATCAGTTCCAGCTCCCGGTGGAACTGGAGGTTTATGGCGTCGATCTGCTGAAGCAGTTTATCTTTCTCCATGGCCAATTCCCCCTTTATCTTCCGTTTAAAGCTTAACAGATATAATTGCACTGGGCAACAAGCTATCCTGTTTGCTTGTCCAACCGGCAACCGCGGCCAATTTCCGAGGGCTGGTCTTCCCTCAGGTCTAGCCCTAAGTCCACTGGCACTAAGAGACTCTCTATAAACAAAGGCCGTAACAGCACAGCTTTCCAGCCGGGAGTTCGTCAACGATAAGGCAACTTGTCGGGGGGAGTCGATGTGAGCTAAGGTCTCTCAATCTCCATGAGGATCTTGCCATCTTTGAAGATGGTGACGGTGCCGGTGGATTCTGATATGGTGATCGCCACAGCTTTGGCCACTCCGGTGATCGCGGCCGCGGCCGCGTGGCGAGCACCCAGGCCGTGGGGCAAGCCTTCTCCTGTGTACGCGGCATTCAGGTGACGGCCGGCACACATTACGATGCCAGCGCCGGTAATGACGAAGGCGCCATCCAGGGTAGAGAATTCCTTTATGGTGTCCTTGAGCGTGGCGTCCAAGATGTTTCGGTCGGACGCGGCATAGCCTTTGAAAGGATTAATTATCATCTGGCGGGAGTACTGGTAAACCTTATCCTGGTCCCCGATAACGAAAATAGCACCCACCGACTTCCCCTCCCGCCCCTGGTTGGCCAGCTCCAATGCTAAACTCAAAACCGCCTGAAATACCTCGGGCGAGGTCGATTCGGTGACCGCGGCATGATCCAGGGAACTAAGCAGCTCAAACTCCTTACCTATTTCCAGCACCGAAATGGTATCCAGGTTTTGCAGTTCCGGCAGACCGGTTAAGCAGACTATCTTGTCTCCCACCGCGATGAGGTTCAGAGCCAGCGCCATGATCACCCCGACCTTGACCTGTCCCATCCGGGTAAGGGCCACCGGCGGCGCCACCAGCACCTTTCTGGCCACTTCCATGACCTCCTTTTCCACTTGCTTGTTTCGGGTGATTACGAAGACATCAGCCCCACCCTTTAACACGGCCAAATGAGCCGGCTCGGGCAAGGCGTCAAGGTAGACAAAGATGGCCTTGACCTTCGTTTCCTTGGCAATATCCCGGGCTGAGGATAGAACCGTCTTGGTCAAATCGACTCGCTTTATCTTCTTGCCAGAATCGGGTGCGCCTTTCATTATGGGTGGATTTTACCAGATAATGGTTGTTTGGGCAAGGGCCTGCTATAATGACAGGGAGCAATAGCCGCGTATTGACCCACTTCTCAACTTTTATAGTCCCCATTCTGTTTCCGTATGTTAGCCTTTTGTTCAAGCAAGTTGAGCTAGTTCAGGTATAGGGGTGGGTTACTGGATGAGATCATAAAGCACCTAGAACGCGGCCCCGGCAATCGGGCGGTTTTAGACTATACCTGCCCGAGCTATGCTCAGCTCGGCAGCTGACGCTTGCCTGGGGCGAATTAGTGGGGCAGGTCGTTTACCGGATTTTCGAATATCGGTTGCTCAATATCTTCCGATATAATTCTGCTGTAACGGCACAGTATAATTGAACTAATACCATAAGGAGAGGTGATAAATTTTGGGGGAGAGGGAATGAAATCTTATCGAGAAGAACTTTGGTTCAACACACCGACCAGAAGAGATTATCTCAACATCACCCCTCAGGTCCAACAATGTGTGAAAAGGAGCCAGATAAAAGAGGGGCTCTGCCTGGTAAATGCTATGCATATAACCGCTTCGGTTTATATTAATGACGCCGAGCAAGGATTGATTCAGGACTATGACGACTGGCTGGAAAAGCTCGCTCCTCACCAGCCTATCTCTCTATACCGCCATAATCGCACCGGCGAGGACAATGGTGATGCCCATCTTAAACGCCAGATTATGGGTAGAGAGGTAGTGGTGGCCATTACCAAGGGAAAGCTGGATTTCGGGCCTTGGGAACAGATATTCTATGGAGAATTCGACGGAAGACGCCGAAAGCGGGTTCTGGTCAAGATTATAGGTGAATAAGGCCGACTCTGGAGGCCCTTATACCCTGTTTTAGACAGCGGTAACAGTTGAGTGTTGTTGTGGGGGTAACCATTTGTAAATGGTTTTCCCCAGATAGGGTCAGCTATATCTCATAACAAGATGGTCCGGGAGTCCCTGGCTATTGACAAACGTTCGTGGTTTTCCTATGGTAGCAGAGGAAGTCCCGCTGGAGTCTAGCTGAACCGGGAGTTGTAACGGGAACCTGAATCGTCTGCCTGGCGGCTCTATCTATATCTTGCCTTCTTTTAAGATAAGTGGGGTGTCGACAGCATGAATGATTTCTCGAACAGCTCCATATGTAATCGTTTGGATGCTTCTTAAGGCAATAATGGGAGGGAGGAGAGATGGAGACTAGATCATGTCGATTAGTGTTAGTGGTGCTGTTGTTGATAACCTTTCTAACTGTTCCCCTTAGCGGCGGCATTGTCTTGGCAGCCGAGAAGGTCAAGTTTGGCCCTTCGGTGAAGACCAACCCCAGTTACAATTTGCCCATGTTCGCCGCAGAAGAGAAGGGCTTTTGGCAACAACAGGGCTTGGATTTAGAGTGGATAGGGTTTCAGTCAGGCCGCTCTACCTATCGGGCGCTGACAGCCGGCTCTCTGGATATGGGGTTGGGCGGGACACTTTCCACGGTGAGGGCGGCCTCTCGAGGGGTGCCGGCCATAATCGTAGCCGACATGGAGAATCCCCAGGAGTTTGCTGTTTTTGTTCGCGCCGATAGCCCCATTAAGCGACCCCAAGACCTGAAAGGGACTAAGATAGGTGTGGCAAGATTTGGCGGGCTGGTTCATGGCTACGGAGTAGCCATTGCCAGATCATTGGGTATGGAAAAGGAAATTAAGCTGGTGGCTGCCGGTGGCTCGGCTGCCTCGTTGGCTGCCATGATGTCAGGCGCGATTGATGGAAACGTTACCTCTTACAATTTTATGGCGCAACTGTTCTATCAGGGGAAGGTGCGAAAAATAGTCAGCTTGCCGGACTACCTTCCCAAGCCCTGGGCCGACGTTACCGTATTTGCTCACAAAGAGTTCGTTAAGGCTAAGCCAAAGGTGCTTGGCAAGACGCTGAAGGCATTATTTCAGGCCACTGACTTTATAATGAAGAACCAAAGCTGGGCGGTTAAGACCCTGAAGGCTAAATTCGGCTATTCTGAAGGGGTGGCCAAGCAGCTCCACAAACTTTCGCTCAGATACGGCAAGACAGGCAAGATCGATCGAAAAGCTATGGCAAATATCAGAGGCTTTCTTATCGAGTATGATATCCTTCCCAAGGAAAAGGCATTGCCCGTGGACCAGATGTTTACAAGCCAGTTCGTCCCCTTGGGTTCTTGAGAAATCGGCTAAGCCGGGCCCATCATAAGAGGGCCCGGCTAGTGGCCAGGCTTACTCTTTAGGGTATCCGCTTACCCTGCGTAGAGGCATAGTGGGGTATGGTGGCGGTGCGCAGGCCTTTGAGGAAATCTACAAACTTATCATTGGTCAAGTACTTACTCATATCGTAGCTGTCATGGTGAACCATGGTGGCTAGCTCGCGGCGATGGCCGGGCTTCTTTTCCACCGAGGGATAACCTATCGGTATAATGCTGTGGAGCATATGAAGATCGGGCACGCCCAGGATTCGTTTGAAAGGCTCCTGGATGTGGATAGTCACCCACTGCGACCCTAATCCCAGCGCGGCGGCAGCCAGATGGATGTTGTGACAGGCATTGGCCAGGCTATCGGTCAGATGGGTCATCCATCTTCCGAAGGTGAACGCGCAAAGGACTGTTCCCCATTGCTTCCTTCCATCACCCAGGACCACGATCAAGACGGGTGCGTTTTTCCAGCCCTCGCTTTTCTTTCTTTTCTCCAGTTGCTCCTGGTCGGTTCCTGAGAGCTGATGGGCGGGATGTCTTAGCTCGGGAAATCGCTGGCGCTCCATCCAAAATGAGTACTCGCTATTGATATCCCGATAGGCCTCAAAAAGCTGTTCCCTCATCTTCTGGTCCCGGACTACCACAAATTCCCAGGGTTGCGCATTTGCGCCCGACATAGCCCAGCGGGCCGCCTCGAGGATTTTGTCCACGTAATCATCGGGTATGGGGTCCGGTCTAAACCTGCGGGTGCTTCTCCTCTCCATGATTAATTTTATCAAGGACTGGTACTCTTGGTCGGTCTCCATTTTATATCCCTCCTCATAGCATATAGGCAACAACCACCCCCTTAATAATGAGAGCCCAAGAGCCTTGTCAAGCTAATTCCCCCGGGCATGACCAAGCGCTAGTTTTTCCCGGAGGACGGGGCCGTGGGTCTTTTGCGGAGGAAACCTTCTCCGGGGGAAACCCTTTAAAAAGGGTTCTTCCCCACACCCCATCCCCCCGGGTGTCATGCAAAAACCCGCTTGAATTAAGGGACAACTATGTTAGTATCATTCCGGCCCTGGCAGCTAAGCAGAAAATAGGGAAGGCGCGGAGCAGCAACCCGGTTCATGACCTGAACGATTGAGGAGGCGACGATAGATGCTGACATATGTCTATCGATGTAAAAATAAGGGACATACCTTCGAGGTAGTGCAAAGTATTAAGGATGACCCGCTGAAAACCTGTCCCAAATGCTCAAGCCCGGTTAATAGGGTTATCTTTCCTCCCATCGTAATGGTGAAACGCGATATTCTCGAGAGAACCGACCGGGGCGAACTTAACACCAACGGGGATACTGATAGCACGGACGACTGGAAGCCGTAGGATATAGAGCTATAAGCTCTCTCGTCTTGCCTCGGAGAAATGTGGATAGAGGAGCGGCGGGCGGGGTTCATCCCAGCCTGTTTATGTACGAAGGAATGAGATTTTATTTCCACTCCAGCGGTTATTGGAATTCGATCTCCAGAGCATTATTAGCTCTCTCTGCTTTGGGTCTGGCCTTTTCCTGGTGGATGGCCTCACCAAAGGGCATGGGGACCAGCGTGCTCGGTTTTATAATCGGTTTGGTCTTTTACAACATGTCATCTAAGGCGCTCGCCTATGCCCAGGTTGACCCTTCCGGTCTGAAAGTTAGGATGGGCTTGCTTTTCCGGCGCCATTTCCCCTGGCCAGAGATAATCAATGCCGAGCCCGCAACCCATTCCTTCAGTCGAGGAATAGGAGTAAGGTTATGCGGGAATAAGACCATCGCGGTGGTAACTAGCAGCAGCAACATCGTGCAGGTTAATTTCAGTCGCAGTTATGTCTGGATTTTATTTCGTTTCAGCCACTTGAAACTAAGCCTGGAGAATGCAAAGGGCTTCTTAGAGATGGTCAACACGCGCCACTAGCCCGCTGGCCCCTTTGCGGGGGAAACCTTCTCCGGGGAAAACCCTTTACAAAGGGCTCTTCCCCAGACCCCTTCCCTAAATTTTGAGTTATGTTTTGATTGGCGCTACTCGGCCAATAAAAACCCAGCCCTAAGTTTGGAGGGGGGGCAACCCTTGACAAAGGGTTTCCCCCACAAGAAACCCGATGCCAGCGGCCCGCGGCCCCGTCTCCCTGGGAAAGTTGCCCCCCAAATAGTGGCTGACCCTACCCCAAAAAGTGTCAAGCATAACAGCCCGGGGCAGGGGTTTTTCTGAAACCAGCTGGACAGCGGGTATATAATAGAGTTGTCGAATTAGATCGTTTGGCTCCAGCATATTTATTGCTGAGAGGAGACAAGATGAGAAAACAAATTTCGCTCAACCTACTCTTAGCCTTGTTAATATTTGGGGTGCTAGGTTGTGCGGAGTTGACCCCTGCGCAAAAAGTGGAACAGTATGGTCCCAATCCTCCCCGGATAATTGATGCTTATGCTCAGAACAAGATGATTTTCTCCGACACCTGGCAGATATTTCTGGACGTCGAGGACCCGGACGGCGATATGCTCGATATCGAGGCCCATATCCGGGTTGCCGGAGGAAATTTCGACTTCGCTACCGTGCATCTAAAGCCCGAGATGGGCGGCAGGTTTAAAGGATATGTCTGGCTGGACCTGCCTTTTGGAGGACACGTCGGATACCAGATCATCACCCTGACCTTGTGGGTGGTGGACAGGGCTGAACACAAGAGCCCGTTCATGAAGTTTAATCTTTACACCGGTGACCAGATGTCCAAGGAGGAGATGGCTCGACTGGAGAGGTATAGAGGGGAATATAAGGTTGCCCTGGGCCCAATAGGAATAGAGCTCGATTTTCAATTGGATGGCGGCAACGACGATGGAATACAGCAGGATTGAGCTAGCGCCCTCTGATTCCTTCAATTATCAAACTGTAGGGGGAACCCTTTAAAAAGGGTTTCCCCCACAGAAAGGTTTGCCCCAGGCTCTTGCCTTTCAAGGGCCCTCGGCCCCGCCCGCCTGGAAATATCACCCCATCTAACGAAAAATAAATAAACCGATTTTTTTCTTGACAAGTTTTAAAACCCTGTATAAACTGCCAACAATCGAGTATATGAATAATGTTTAGGGTGATTATGAGGAAACTCATAAGCGTCATAT
>JAZFTZ010000010.1:0-2736 GCA_036446955.1 Thermodesulfobacteriota bacterium | reverse complement strand
GGATTCCAGGGCTTTCCTGACTGCGCCTTCCAAGCCGATGACACTGAATATCTTAATTTTCTTTCTGCCCAGTTTTTCTATGAAATCGATTTCGTGGGTAACCACCGATTCGCACGCTTGCCAGATATCTCCAGCGCCCATGGCCTTGGCTTCCTCAGAGGCAATTATACCTCCCTCACCACCCATAACACCGGTCAGCAAGCCCAAGCCGGCAAGCATGTCAGTTTTCTCCAGCAATGTGACCTCGGCCCCGGCCTTGGCAGCGGTAATGGCTGCGGAACAGCCGGCGAATCCAGCTCCTATTACAGCAACACTAGGCATTTATATCCCTCCTGGTAAGCGGACTGACTCCCGTATCAGAAAAAATATCATCGCCCGACCAGATTGTTGGTCGGGGCCGAGGAGCATCCTTTGATGGGGAAAACTCCCCGCTCCCATCCATGCCAAAGGAAATAATTTCCGTTTCACTGGATAAATTTTGTCGTAACCAGTTTATCCATTGAAGGGACCTTATCCTTGGTTATGAAACCGGAATCTAGCATGAATCTGATGACGTTCTTGATGCCCTTGATATTTATCTTGTCACCCTTGCCCCAGCGCAGCACCGGATAGGTCGCTTGAGCTACAGCCTCCGAATAGCCGACGAAAGATTTCATCTTGTCGATCGTCCAGCGGCGATTTTTCATTATAAACTCCGTTCCCCTAAAGTAGGATTTGACGAAATTTCTTACCGCTTGGCCGTTGTTCTTGGCAAAATCTCTGTGGGCGTAAAGAGCAAGGCCTGCCCAGTCGTCAGGCAGGTAATCCGTTAATTCTACCACCGAGCGTACTTCCCCTCTCAATTTTAAAGGCATAGTCACAAAGAAGTCGGTAGCCATGGCCCCGATAGATCCAGTTTTCAAGGCAGCCACCATGGATAGATATCCACCTACGCCTATGAATTTGAACTGCCCTTCCAGGCCCAGTTTCTTGGCGATTGCCTGGACATAGAGATGGGATAGGCTGCCGATTCTCGAAATCCCAATCTTTACCCCTGTTAGCTCTCTTGCTTCTTTGATGGGGCTGTTAGTGGGAACACTTATGAAGAAGGGATTAAACATCTGCAGATCAGCAACCAGCAAGCCCGGCAACCCCTTGGAAACTCCGTTAATAAAGAAAATTGTCAAGGTTGACGCCATATCTACCCTCCCAGCAATCACCGCCCGCTGCATGCGGCGCCCGCCTTTAAAGGGTATCCAGTCCAGCTCTACCCCTTCTTCTTTAAAGAACCCTTTTTCATCGGCTGCCAACAGGGCCAGGTTGTGATGGGGCTCCAGCTTGTGAGGGGTTCCAAACCTCACCTTTTCGGCTGCCAGGCTCAGGGGCCCGCCTGTGACAGCCAGCGCGACCCCCATAATAAACAACAGACAGACAACAGTAAGAACGGCTTTTCTAAGCATCCTCGTACCTCCTTTTGTTGTTACGATTTGTTGTTACGATACCCGCCCGCCGGCCTGACTTTGACCTCGACCAGCTAAGCCAGCTTGCGGGCAAAAATGTCACTTAATCCCTCCTTCTCCACCCGCCTCTGTATTTCTCCGCTATCCGAGCAGTGTAAGCCCAGCTCCTTAATCCGATTAAAGAAGGCACCCCCGGCAAAGCTGTACTTGGATTGCAACCCCTCCGGACTGCTCATCATCTCCCGTCCGTAGGCGATGAAGTCGCCTACGGATAAGGTTCGCGGCAACACCAGATCTTCTTTGCCAAAGGAATTCCGGGCCGCATTATGACCAGCCAGCACCCCCGTGGTTATCACTCCAGCTATGCCAGAGATAGGCCCTGATTTTTCACCGGCGCAGTAAAGATTTGCCAGGCCCTCCACCCGCAAGCTATTTTCCCGCGGTGCCATGGCCATACCCCGTACCACCTTATCCCCTGGGCTATATATGGGATCGGCCATGCGGGCATTTTCAAAGCCGGGTACGCGGCGAAGCTCATTCATAGGTATGAACGATTTCACCGAGACCTTGGCAAAGCCAGTATCAACGATGTACAAAGTTTCTATGAACTTGGGCTGGGCGTTCCCCGTGCCAGCTGTCTCCTGCTTAATCAGTCCCTTGGGCAGATCAACAAATAAGTACCCTTTCCTTTCCAGCTCCTCCATCAATTGCGGGGGCAGGGAATCTTTAATGAGCATAAAGGAAGTAGAGCTATAACCCCCCGGCTTTCCATCGGGTCCCAGCGCGGTCAAATCTCTGACACCAGCCTGGCTACTAATACTTACTCGGCCGTCATCGCTACTGGAGCTTCCGGTAGCATCCACGAAGCTATGTGCGTCCAGGGAGGTGCCGTCCTCCAGCACTAATCGGGTGAGAGTATTATCTTTCATATGCACGCCCTTAACCCGGGTCTGTAACTTGACATCCACGCCGGCATCCTGAAGGCCCTTATTCATTGCCTCCCCTATCTTCAGCACGCTAAAGAAGTTTATATGCCGGCGACCCAGCTCGGGGATGTGAGCAATATTATGAAGCGTTACCGATTCACACGCCTGAAAGATGTCATAGCCTCCCAAGGCGCGCATCTCCTCCTGGCAGGTAAAAACGCCCCCTCCACCTAAAACACCGGTCATCAAGCCCAGGCCGGCAAGGTTGTTGGATTTCTCCAACAAAACCACCTCGGCCCCGGCCTTGGCAGCGGCAATGGCTGCGGAACAGCCGGCGAATCCAGCTCCTATTACAGCAACACTAGGCATTT
>JAZFTZ010000009.1:0-5834 GCA_036446955.1 Thermodesulfobacteriota bacterium | reverse complement strand
GGCTCTAGCGAGCCGTCGGTTAGCTCGACAATGCGCCGAAAGTCCTAACTTAAAATTTGGGAAAGGGGTCTGGGGAAGAACCCTTTTTAAAGGGTTTTCCCCAGAGAAGGTGCCACACAGGGGTGACCGGTTTTTGGCTGGACAGGGGAGGGTTGATGTGGTAACAATGCTTGAATGGTTTTGTGGCATCTATGAAGAGAATAGCCGCGATTGTAAAACAGAATCGGCCTGAGGGTGTCCGGATAGCTGCTCAACTGGCGGAATGGTTGAGCGAGCGGGGTGTTGAGCTTTATCTGGACAAGGAGGTGGCCCAGGCCGCGCCCCGCGCCCTCCCGGTGGATGTGGAGAAGATACCGGGACTGGTGGATTTGGTGGTGGTTCTGGGTGGGGACGGCACACTGCTCTCTGTAGCCCGGCTGGTATCGGAAAAAGGGATACCTATCCTGGGCGTCAACCTGGGCGGGCTGGGGTTTCTCACCGAGGTTTCCCTGGCTGAACTGTACCCGGTAATGGAAAAGGTGCTCGAGGGGGATTTTGAGACCTCAAGCCGGATGACCTTACAGGGAGAGGTAATCAGAGGCAAAGAAAACCTGGGTGGGTACACTGTCCTTAATGACGCGGTTATAAATACCGGCGTGCTGGCCAGGATTATAGAGTTGGAGACCTATGTAGATGGACATATTCTCACCACCTTCAGGGCAGACGGCTTAATCGTAACCAGCCCCACCGGCTCTACCGGCTACTCGTTGGCTGCCGGGGGGTCGATTATCCATCCTTCGTTAAGTTGCATCGGCATCACCCCTATCTGCCCGCACATGTTGACCAATAGACCTATTCTCGTCTCGGATATGTCGACGATAGAGGTAGTATTAAAGACCCGGGGGGTGGAGGTGATGTTGACCCTGGACGGTCAGGTGGGTTTTGCTTTAGAGGTGGGGGATCGAGTCAGGATAAGAAAAGGAACTAGTGTCGTTCAGTTGGTGAAAAACCCGATGCGCAATTATTTCTCCGTGTTGAGGGAAAAGCTTAAATGGGGCCAGTGATAGATGCTTGTAGACCTTCGGCTGGAAAATCTAGCCATCATCGATAAGCTGGAGGTATCTTTCGCTCCCGGCTTCAATGTCCTGACCGGGGAGACCGGTGCCGGAAAATCAATAATCGTGGATGCGGTGAGCCTGCTTCTGGGCGGCCGAGCAGGTAGCGAGATAGTTAGAACCGGCGCGGAAGGGGCGGTGCTGGAGGGTCTATTTCAGTTGGCCCCTTCGGGCCCGGTTATGGATATCCTGCGCCAAAGTGGCTGTGAAGCTGATGACTGCTTGATTATAAGGCGCCGGGTGTCGCGCGCGGGTAGAAGCAGGTTTTACCTCAACGGGAACCTTGTTCCGCAAAGTCTGGTTGAAAGCCTGAGCCCTTTGCTGGTTAACGTTTGCGGCCAACACCAAAACCAGGTCCTGTTAACCAGGGAGAGGCACCTGGATATCCTCGACGCCTTCGCTGGCCTGGGGGAGACTAAAAGGATGTTCGCCTCCCTGTATGCCGAGTGGAATGAAGTCAGAGAGACGCTTAAGAGGTTGAGCCAGGGGGGGGAGGAGGTTGAGAGAGAAGCGGGCCTGCTTCGCTCGCAGCTGACCGAGATCGAGGCAGCCAAGCTTACGGCCGGCGAGGAGGAGGAGCTGAAAGAGCGGTGGAAGTTAGTGGCTAACGCTCAAAAGCTGTACACTCTTTGTGCCGAAGGCCTGGATTACCTGTACTCGGCCAACGGCTCGGCATTGGAGGACTTGAGTCGGGTAAGGGAAAAGCTGGTCAAGATCGCCGAGCTGGACGTCAGCTTCATTGCCGTCAGGGAAAAGCTGGCCTCGCTGGAGGCCGAGCTTTCCGAAACAGCCAGCCTTTTGCGGGAGTACCTGGGTAAGATTGATCTTGACCCGGCCGAGCTGGAACGAGTGGAGTTGAGGCTGGACCTTTTGGCCCGGCTGAAAAGGAAGTACGAAAAAGACGTGCCCGGACTTATCGGTTATCTGGAGCAACTCAAGAGTCAGCTGGAGGAGGTGGAGTCAAGCGAAATTAGACTGGAAAAGCTCACCCGCCAGGAGAAGGAGCTTTCCACCCGGCTTAGGCAGGAAGCCCTGGCCCTATCCAAGCAAAGGCTTGCTGCCGCGCAAAGGATGTGTCAGGCGCTGGTGACGGAGTTGGGCCAACTGGGAATGGAGAATTCCTCCTTTCACCTGGGCCGGCTGGCCGCAGAGGACCTGGATGCTTGCCGATCTCCTATCCGGCCCCATGGCCTGGATGAGGTGGAGTTCTTCTTTTCCTCCAATCCTGGAGAGGAGCCCAAGCCTCTCATGAGGACGGCCTCCGGCGGGGAATTGTCCCGCATTACCCTGGCATTGAAAACCATCTCTACCGAGATAGAGACTCCGCCCACGCTTATCTTCGACGAGGTTGATGCTGGACTGGGTGGGGCGGTGAGTGAGATCATCGGCCAACGTCTGCGAGAGATTTCGAATCAGGGCTGCCAGATCCTTTGTGTTACCCACCTGGCCCAGATAGCTCGATTTGCCGACCGCCATTTCCTGGTCGAGAAGGGTCAGGCGCAAGGCCGAACGGTGGCCAGGATGCAGCTGGTACAAGGTGAGGACAGGGTGAAGGAGATCTCCCGGATGTTGGCGGGAATGGAAGTCACACCGGCGACGAGACGTCATGCCCGGCAGCTTTTGGCTGGAGAATAACGATGGACACAAACAAGGTAGGCGATTATTTGATTGGACTGCTTTCAAAAAAGAGGCTCGACCGATTTGATGTATATGTTATATCCAGTGTTTCCTTGAGTATAGAGATGAAGGAAGGTGTGCTGGATTGCCTGGATAGTTCCAACGGGGTTGGTCTGGCTGTGCGCACCATTGCCTCCGGCCGATTGGGATTCGCTTACGGGACTAGTCACGATAAAGATGCTTTGAGAGAATTGGTCGACCATGCAGCTGAGGGCATGGTGCACACCAGTGAGGATAAATATTTAGGTTTTCCAGCCAGCAGCGGAGATATCCCGGCCCTTCCCGGGCTTTATGATGACCGTATTAATTGTTTGAGCCAGGACGAGAGGATTGAACGGGCCAGGGCCTTAGAGGCAGCTGCCCTGACCGCGGATAGCCGGGTAAAGAAGGTCAGGAAGGCATCATATTCAGAGAGCCGCTATCAAGCGCTGGTGGCCAATTCCTCAGGAATCAGATATGAGCATAGCGGCACACTTTTTTCCGTGGCGGTTATGGCCCTGGCCAGTGATGGGGATGATTCCCAGATGGGCTGGGATTTCGGATTCTCCCGGAACTATGAGGGGCTTGAGGTTGAGGGTGTAGGTAAAACTGCGGCTGCCAACGCCGCCCGACTCCTGCATGCGAGAAGAATCAAGACCCGGAAGGTGCCGGTTCTCCTCGAGAACAGAGTGGCGGCCGATTTCGTGGAGGTGCTGGCTTCCTCTTTCCAGGCTGACCGGGTGCAAAAGGGAAAATCAAGGCTTCAGGGGAAGCTAGGGGAACAGCTCTTCTCCCCGTTAGTGAATCTGGTGGATGATGGCCTGTACCCGGGCGGGCTGGCTAGCGCACCGGTGGATGGAGAAGGAGTAGCCCGCCAGACGAACCAGGTCGTCCAATCGGGTCGGCTCAAGATGTTTCTTTATGACTCTTATTGTGCCAACAAGGATGGAGTCTCACTAACCGGCAATGGAGTGCGAGGCGATTTTAAATCTCCTCCTCGGGTCGGTTTGACCAATTTTTACCTGGAAGAGGGAGAGACCGAGTTCAATAAGTTGCTTTCACAGGCAAAAGAGGGCGTGTGGATTACCGATGTCCTTGGTATGCACATGGTCGACCCCATCTCACTGGACTTTTCCATTGGCTGCAGCGGTCTGCTGATAACCGGCGGCGAAGTGGCCTATCCGGTCAAGGGATTGGCGATCTCAGGGAATTTACTCAACGTATTCTCTGAAGTCCAGCAGGTGGGAAACGATCTGCGTTTCTTTGGCTCGGTCGGGTCCCCATCCCTGCTTATCGCTCCCATAACCTTAAGCGGCGAATAACCCGGCTGGAAATATGGGAAAAAGTTTTCTGGGGAAAACCTTTTAAAAAAGGTTCTTCCCCAAACCCCTTTCCCAAACTTTATGTTAGGCCTGGAGTCGTCCCGATTGTTATCGGGACCACTCCAGGCCTAGGCCAAAATTTAGGAGGGGGGGTGCGGGGGGTAACCCTTTTTAAAGGGGTCCCCCCGCATAAAGGCCAGCCGCCTCAAAAAGCGGTTGCAAAAGCCTGATTATGGTGCTAATTAATCCTTGAGGTGTGAGGAAAAGCAGATCTTGGAGCCGAAGGAGAAGGCCGAGGGCGTTTTATATGTGGTGTCCACCCCGATTGGCAACCTGCAGGACATCACCCTTAGGGCATTGGATGTGTTGGGAAAGGTTGATTTGATCGCCTGTGAGGACACCAGGCGGACGAGAAAGCTGTTGACTTATTACCAGCTGTCAACCCCGTGCACCAGTTATTTTGAAGGGAACCGGGTAAGGAAAGGGCAGTACATAATCTCCCGCTTGCTGGAGGGTTGTCAGGTTGCCCTGGTGACCGAGGCCGGTACCCCGTGCATCTCCGATCCCGGGAACCATCTGGTCCGCCTGGCTGTGGAGCATGATCAACGGGTGGTGCCTATACCAGGACCCTCGGCGCTGACCGCGGCTTTAAGTATAGCTGGATCGCCTGGTGCGCGTTTTTTTTTCCATGGCTTTTTGCCCACTAAGGGGCGAGGTAAGGTTTTGCGCTCCCTTAAAGATATGACGGCAACTTTAGTATTCTACGAGTCACCCCACCGAGTCCGGCGCACGCTGGAGGATATACTAACCATTCTGGGCGATCGCTTCGTGGTCATGGCGCGCGAGCTTACCAAGATTTACGAGGAGGTACGCCGGAATAAAGTCAGTGCTTTGTTGGAGGAGCTGGATGGCAGTACAATAAAGGGTGAAGTAACCTTGCTAGTCTTTCCCGAAAAATGGAGAGGTTAAGGGAGGTATATCGATGGCTACGTTTTGGCGAATTCTTTTACTTGTAATATTGATAAGCGCGTTCATCTATCTGGGAGGCGGGAGGGTTATCGCGCAAGCGGGTAAAGGACTGGTTAGCGCAGGTGAGAGCATGGAGCGAGCGGAAAATATAGCCAAGGACCGGGTGCTGGGATTTGTGGACTATATAACATCGCTGGGCCAGGAACGAATAGAAAAAAACTTGAGACAGAAAGAAAGGGAGAGAGAAATCAGGCGGCAGACCAAAAGCGGCGGAATACGTTAGCGGTTCCCTCTCTTGACCTGAGCCTGTTTGCGGTGATTTGTCAGCACGAGGTTATTTTCAACGGTGTAATCACCGGGTTGGTACGGCTGGCAAAGAAGCTTGAGATACCGAACACCTTTACCCTAGCTCCGGGTTTGACTGCCCCTGCCTTCACGCCTTTTAAGGACAGCCAGAGGCTGAAATCATCGGCCAGTTTCAGCTGGATAAGCTCCCTTTCTCTCTGAACAACCAGACCCTGAACTTCAGTCATTTGGCCTATTCTGGCCCATAGCATCCGGCAAGCCAGGGAGAAGGGATTATCCAGCGGTCGCAAAGAAGGGAGCCGGTAACCCATCTCTCGATCCAGAAAGAGCAGTCCCGTTTTTGGGATGATGGCCTCAAATAGGTTGAAGTTGAGCCGGTGGAGCTTCTCTAGAAAATCGACATCGCTGAATTGTTCGAATAACACCTTTACCAGTGTCTTTTCCCTGGCTGCCTGAGAGAGGGAAGAGATCAACCAACCGGGTGGGT
>JAZFTZ010000008.1:0-8452 GCA_036446955.1 Thermodesulfobacteriota bacterium | reverse complement strand
CATAACAAGCGTAATGTCAGGGTCCTTGGCCGGTGCCGATATTATCACCTTCCTGGCGCCCGCCTCCAGGTGCTTGGATGCCGCCTCCAAATTGGTGAAAAGTCCGGTGCATTCCAACACTATATCGATAGACAGCTCTTTCCAGGGGAGCTTGGCCGGGTCCTTTATCGCGCTAACCGTGATCTCGCGGCCGTTGACAACGATGGAATTTTCCTTGGCCTGTACTTCCGCCGCTAATGGGCCCATGACCGAATCGTATTTCAGCAAATGGGCCAGGGTGCCGGCATCGGTCAAATCGTTTAGCGCGACGAAATCTAATTGGGCGGTTTCCAGTGAGGCCCGTAACATGTTCCGCCCGATTCTACCAAAGCCGTTGATGGCGACCCGTATGGCCATATCTAACCTCCCGGAGTTAAATATTCCGCGGCGCTTATTAAAGGTCTGATGAGCTTAAGGTATTGACCTATGTAGCTCAACCATTGGAGAGAAAATAGCTGCCAACTTTCCAATTATACTAAGCGCTTAGCCTAAGTCAACATGTTTTTCCTTTTGTATGATAAAATATAGATATTCAAAGTTTAACCACTGTTCTTGCCTTGGTGCTTCGAGTTGATATGTTCGTAGTTAGGGGGCGAAGGCGGGAGATGGGATTCCTCAACCTAAGAACAGCAAGGACCTGGATCTTTATGTTTGGCTGGATATTTGTGTTTTTGCTAGCGGGGTGTCAAACGGGCAGGATAGTGAACGGTGTCTTTGTTTATGAACAAAAGGGGTATAAGGTCAACCTGTTACCAGCCGACTGGATAAGGAATGACAAAGAGGGTTTTGACCTCTTTTATTTCCATCGCAAACTGTCCGCTACCGTGGGATTGGCGGTTCAGTGTGGCCGGCCCACCAATGCGTCACTGAAGATCTTAACCAGGCACCTTCTCTTCGGTTTGTCAGACAAAACTATCCTGGCCACCCGGGAGCGCAAATTGAGTGGGATTTCCATGTTGGAGACCCTGGTTTCGGTTCGATTGGGAAAGACAAGGGTGAAGATGAGCCTGGTGGTGTTGAAGAAAGGCAATTGCATCTACGACCTGGAATATGTGGCCCGTCCCGATGTTTTTGACATCGGGACGGCTGATTTCCACCGTATGGTTGACAGCTTTGCCCTGATGTAAGCAGTCCTGCCTGGAGAGAGTGGTGGTCCACGGATTGATTTATTATCTGGGGAACGTTACCTGCCGCTGTGTCAGACAGGTGGGCGGCATGACCCTGCTCTCGCTGCAGTCCATTTACTTGAGTCTAACGCCCCCCTATCAGGTGCGCCCGGTCCTTTATCAGATGGATCAGATAGGAATAAAGTCTTTGTTCATCGTCTCTATTACTGCCTTGTTCACCGGTTTGGTTTTGGGTTTGCAGACCATGTTTGCCCTGCCTCGATTCGGGGCCAAGTCGTACCTTGGGGCAGTGGTCTCGCTGTCGGTGGTCAGGGAGATGGGTCCGGTGCTCACCGCCCTGGTTGTGGGTGGTCGAGTGGGTTCGGGCATGGCGGCCGAGTTGGGTTCCATGGCGGTAACTGAACAGGTCGATGCCATGCGGGCCATGGGGGACAACCCGATAAAGAGGCTGGTGGTGCCCCGAATGCTGGCCTGCGTTATGGTTCTTCCCCTGCTCACTGTGGTGGCCGACGCCCTTGGTATCGTGGGAGGATTAGTCATTAGCCTGATGGAAATAGAGAGGAGTTTCTATCTGTATTTCAACGTCGTACAGGCCAATTTAGTCATTAGCGACGTAGTCAGCGGCCTGGCCAAGAGCGTCTTTTTTGGATTTATTATTGCTATCGTGGGCTGTTACCAGGGGCTTTCCACCCGAGGAGGTACTCAGGGAGTGGGGCTGTCAACCACGCTGAGTGTGGTAACTTCCTTCATTTTGATATTGGTGGCTGACTTCTTTCTTACCAAGCTGTTTTTAACCCTCTAGGCAAAGGCCTTTTAGTGAGGCAAGTATGGAAGTAAATACAGGTCTAGTTGACTTTCGCAAGGTGGTCAAAAGTTTTGACGATAATCGGGTCCTCGAGGGACTGGACCTTTCGATCCGCCAGGGAGAGGTGATTACCATAATGGGTGGAAGCGGCAGCGGAAAGAGCGTGCTTCTGAGGTTGATGCTTGGATTGTTAAAGCCTGATAGCGGCCAGATACTGGTAGCTGGGGAGGATATTGTTCCCCTGAAGGAGAGCCAACTTCACCGGGTAAGGATGAAGTTCGGCATGTTATTCCAATCATCGGCCCTGTTCGATTCCTTGACCGTCGCGGACAACATCGCCTATCCCTTGAGAATAACTGATTCTTTGTCTGAGGAGGAGATAGACCGAAGGGTGCAGGAAAAGCTTGCCCTGGTGGGACTTTCCGAGGCAGTAAATCTGTATCCCGCCCAACTCTCGGGAGGGATGAAGAAAAGGGTGGCCTTGGCCCGGGCCATCGCCCGCCAGCCCGATATTATCCTTTATGACGAGCCGACCACCGGGCTTGATCCGGCCAACGTGAACAAGATAAACAGCTTGATCAAGTATCTGCAGAAAGAGGTGGATGGGCTCACTTCAGTTGTTGTAACCCATGACATAGAGAGTGCTTTCAAGGTCTCGGACCGTTTGGCCCTGCTATCTCAAGGCCAGGTCGTGGCCCTGGGAACCAAGGAGGAAATGGTAAACTCCCAGCTTGATCTGGTGCGAGATTTTTTGGAGGGCCGATAGCATGCCCCCTATTGGGAAGGGAGATTAGAAGATGAAAAAGACGATCGCCACTGAGGTGAAAGTAGGGGTCTTTGTGCTGGTAACTCTGGCCATTCTAATGGGGATGATCTTCGCCTTAAGCAGCAGCCGACAATTATTCAAAGAGACCTATGTGATATATGCCGCTTTTACCAATGTCCAAGGTCTGATTGTGGGTGCTCCTGTTCACCTGGCCGGGGTTACCGTGGGCAGGGTAGCCGAGGTGGATTTTGTTCCCGAATTTGGGGAAAAGAATGTCCGGGTCCGCCTGGAGATGGATAAGGATATCATGGAGCGGGTTAGGAAGGACTCTATGGTCAGCATTCAAACGGTCGGGCTTTTGGGGGATAAATATCTGGAACTGGCCCCAGGCACGCCCGCCTTTCCAGCGCTGGCTCCTTTGGACTACGTAGCGGTAAGGGAACCCACTGACCTCTATGCCGCCTTAGAGAAGGGAAATCTGATCCTTGACAATACGGTTAAGATAACCAGCTCATTGAACGAAATCCTGGGAGGGGCGGCCCAGGGGGGGGTGGGGAAGGATTTCCAAAGGACCTTGCATTCGGTGCAAGCGATACTTAGTGAGGTGGAGAAAGGCCAGGGTCTGCTCCACTCCCTTATCTATGGAGCCCGGGGCGAGGACACGGCCAGGCTCTCTGGCATGCTCGGTTCGGTTCAGGAAGCGGCCGACTCCTTTACCCGGTTGAGCAAAAGGCTGGACCGGCTTGTCGGCCAGGTAGAGAAGGGTTCCGGTGTACTGCACGAGCTGATTTACTCGCCCCAGGCTGATTCCCGGTCTGATTTGCGCCAGGCCGTTTATTCCATCCAAAAGGCCGGCGATGCCGTCACTGCACTGAGCAAAGATGTTGCCGCCATTACCTCAGAGATAAGCCAGGGCCAAGGTTTGTTGCACGAATTGATCTACCAGCCCAATAAAGTTCGGCTGAGCGAATTTAATCAGGTGGCAAGCTCGACCAAGCGAGCTGCCGATTCTTTTGCCCTCCTGGGTGGCGAACTCAGGGAGATGGTGGCTGATGTTAAAAAGGGCGATGGGTTGCTTCACAAGGTCATTTATGACCGAAAGGCGGCTGAGATCACCGATAGCATTGCCGACTTGACAGCCCTTCTGGAAAAGGCTTTAAAAGATATTAAGGAGGGCAAAGGTCTGCTCCCTGCCTTGCTGTTTGACCCAGACACAAGGGAAACCCTGGAGGAATGGCGAGTAGTTGCCGCCAACTTGTCCAAGGTCACCACCAAACTGGAGCAGGGAGAGGGCTCTCTTGGCGGGTTGATTCAGGACCCCTCGGTGTATGAAGACATTAAGACAATTCTGAGTGGCGCCAAAAGGAGCGGGTTGATAAAATTTCTGATTCGGTTCGTGGGCGACGAGGACGTGGACATGGACGGCTAGTGAGGACGCCCGGGGCATGTTGGAGAGCCGGCAGTCTTTCCTTGACCAGAGGGATTAAGTTTGATA
Organism: Thermodesulfobacteriota bacterium; assembly: GCA_036446955.1. Taxonomy (GTDB): domain Bacteria; phylum Desulfobacterota; class JAZFTZ01; order JAZFTZ01; family JAZFTZ01; genus JAZFTZ01. The sequence goes on along the minus strand of JAZFTZ010000008.1, from coordinate 4,220 downwards.
TAAAGAGTTCGATACCAGGCGGCTATTTTTTTGAAGAGGAAGCTAGGTAATGCTGCAAGGGCACGTTCTGGTTCTTAATCGTTCCTATTTTGCCATTAATGTAACCTCAGTTCGCCGCGCCTTCTCTCTGCTATATCAAGGTTTGGCGCGGGCGGTCAACTCCAACTATGAGACTTTCGATTTTCAGAGCTGGGCCGAGCTAGGGGCCGGGGTCCATGATGATAGCGTGGGTCTTATCGGCCAGGCTATCAAGGTGCCTCGAGTTATACTGCTGATGGCCTATGACCGGTTTCCCAAGCGGGAGGTAAGGTTCAGCCGGATGAATATCTACGCCCGGGATAAGCAGCGCTGTCAGTACTGCGGCAGGTGCTTGCCCAGGAGCGATCTTAACCTTGACCACGTTATCCCTAGCTCCAAGGGGGGCAAGACGGTTTGGGAGAATGTTGTCTGCTCTTGCTTCGAGTGCAACCGCATCAAAGGTGGCCGTACTCCTGAAGAATGCGGTTTGCGGTTGCTGACCCCACCGCGGAGGCCTGGTTGGACTTCGTTTTTCCACAGCTCATTCAAGGAAAGAGGGTATGGGGAATGGGTGCCGTTTCTTAATATTGTTGATAGGTCTTATTGGTTCCTGGAGCTGGAAGAGGACTGAGTTGTCGCGCCAGTGACTGTGGTTTGCTGATGTGACTGTTGCTAGCTGGATGTTGTGTTTGGTGCTGTTTCGGTCGCTACGGTTAGGTTAACCTTCAATAGCGGGAGGTAAAAGAAGATGCTATCCTGGAGAGGATCCGAGAAGAAAATGGGTTTTCCCGTAAAGATGATGTTGATTGGGGGGCTGGTTATTTTGGCGGCGTCACTGCTTAGTGGTTGCGCCACGACAAGCCCGCCTCCAGGAGGAGAGGGAGGGCCGCCTCCCAGTTTGCTGCGGGGGTTTGAGGATATACCTGTGCCGGTCAATATTGAGCTTCGCCATGACGAGTCTTTTATCTACGAGAGCCAGGTATTCAGGGCCGGGGTGCTGGTCTATTATGGATACGTTAAGATAGAGTCATTGGTATCCTTTTTCAAGAACGCCATGCCTCAGCAAGGCTGGCGTATGGTTAATAGTTTCTTTTACAAAGGCGCGACGATGAACTTTGATAAGATAAACCGTTCCGCGGTTATCACCATCCACCAAGGGACTTTTAAGAGCCGGGTGGAGATCAGAGTCGGGCCTACAGCCCCTTCTCCTAGGCCTACAGGCCCTCCTCCTGGTAGACAGCGGCTGAAATGACCGTCAGCAGTCAGCCCCGGGGGCAGCGTCACCTCAACCCTGAGGAGCGGATAAGGATTCAAGACCCCACCAAGCTGGTGCAGCTGGCGTTGATGAAAAGGGCGGGCTTTGCGGATATGAGGAGTTGAGATATTTACCCCTTTCATTATGCGATTAAGGCGGTGAAAGGGGTAAACGATGGAGGGTATTGATTGGTTGCCCAGCTCAGGCGTGTACGGATTGTGCTTGCGACTTAAGCGGGCAAGATGGCTTACCCCCGGCCGTTTGGGCCGGCACCTTTTCCCGGCTGGGTATTACATATATGTGGGCCGAGCTTTGGGCAACCTGCCAAGTCGTCTAGGCCGACATCTGCGGCGAAGTAAGAGTTTGAGATGGCATATTGACTACCTCTTGCCTCACACCGAGCTGGAAGGGTTGGTGGTTGCCGCTTCTCGGACTCGGGAAGATGAATGTGCATTGGCCCAGTTCTTTCTGGAAGCAAATGGTGCAATGCTGGCCGTGTCGAGGTTTGGTTCTTCGGATTGCAGGTGTCCAGGCCACCTGATTTACCTGGTCAAGAAACCTCCTTTCCTTTTGGGAACACAGGCATTCATCTGCTGGGCAAGAAAAGGAGGAAGACATGGGTGGCAGATTGTTGGACGAGGTCCTGGCGGTAATTTTGGCCGGAGGAGAGGGGAGCCGCCTTTATCCCTTGACCAAGGATAGGGCTAAGCCGGCGGTCCCCTTTGGCGGCATCTACCGCATAATAGATTTCTCCTTAAATAACTGCTTAAACTCTAATATCCGCCATATTCAGGTGCTCTCCCAGTACAAATCGGTCTCCCTGGCTAACCATCTGCGCGATGGCTGGTCATTTCTCCATGCTGAAGTGGGGGAGTTCATAAGCATGCTCTCTCCGCAGATGAGGGTAAGCGAAGACTGGTACCGGGGGACGGCTGATGCCGTATATCAGAATATTTACTCCATTGAAGGCTATAACCCGCGCTACGTTTTGGTCCTCTCCGGAGACCATGTTTACAAGATGGATTATTCCAGGATGCTGGCCTTTCATCAAGAGAAGCTGGCCGATTTGACCGTGGCGGCTATCGCGGTGGATAGAGATAAGGCGACCAGCTTCGGCGTTCTCAGCGTGGATGAGGATGATCGGATAACTGGTTTTGAGGAGAAGCCATCCAATCCGACAACCATACCTTACGACCCTGATAAGGCCTATGCCTCCATGGGGGTTTATATCTTTGATACTCAACTGATGTATTCTATACTAGCAGAAGATGCTCGGGCAGATACCTCTCATGATTTCGGCCGGGACATAATTCCGGCGTTGGCCAGGGAATACCGAATCTATGCCTTTCCCTTCGGCCGGGATGAGACGGTGGCTGACCGAAAGTATTGGCGGGATGTGGGTTCCATAGATACCTACTGGGAGGCCAACATGGAGCTTTGCGGGGTAACCCCGGCCTTCAATCTCTATGATGAGTCTTGGCCGCTGCGTACTTATCAGGGGCAGTACCCGCCGGCCAAGACGGTCTTCGCCTACTTTGACCAGAACCGGGCGGGTATGGCGTTGAACTCGTTGATCTGCTCCGGGGGCATTGTCAGCGGCGGCAAGGTTTCGTGCTCGGTCCTCTCCCCTCAAGTTTATATCCATAGTTATGCTGAGGTGGATGACTCGGTGCTTTTCAATGGCGTGGATGTGGGACGACGGGCCCGGATCAAGCGGGCCATCATAGATAAATATGTGAGGATTCCTCCAGGAGAGAGGATTGGTTTTGATCTTGACCGAGATAGTGAACGCTTCTGTGTATCAGAGGGAGGGATAGTAGTTATTCCTAAGGGGACGGTATTGTGAGCAATGAACAGGATTCGGACTGGGAAGCGAAACAGCAGAGTCGGCCCTTTCATGTCCAGGAACCGAAGCGTCCCCGGATAAGGATTAATATCCTCCTTTTCGGCTTGACCGTTCTCACCACCCTGTTTGCCGGTGCGCTGCAAAAGGGTGTCACTCCTAGCTCTATCCTTACTGACCCAGCCAGGCTGATTTTGGGACTCCCCTTTTCCGCCGCGTTGCTGGCTATCCTGGTTACTCATGAGTTAGGACATTACTTCATGTCGCGCAAGCATGGCGTGAACGCCAGCTTGCCCTATTTTATACCCGTGCCCACCATTATCGGCACGTTTGGCGCCTTCATTACGATGCGGGGGGTGATCAAGGACCGACGCACCCTGCTGGATATCGGCGTTGCCGGGCCATTGGCAGGGTTTGTGGTGAGCTTACCTTTAGTAATACTGGGGCTTTCCCTCTCACGGCTGGAGCCGGCTCAAGCCGGGGGAGGTATAACCTTAGGGTCATCTCTGCTTTTCTCCTTTCTAAGTTGGGCCATCTTCGGCCCGGCCGCGGACACGGGCACCATCATCTTGCACCCGATAGCCTTTGCCGGTTGGATAGGTTTACTGGTTACCTGCTTGAATCTGCTCCCCATGGGGCAGCTGGACGGCGGGCATGTGGTCTATGCCATTTTCGGCGGGCGGCATAAGGTCATTTCCCTGGCCACCGCGGGCGGGCTTGTCATCCTGGGATTGTATGGCTGGCCAGGCTGGTTTATCTGGGCTTTGCTCCCGCTGCTGATGCGATTCCGGCACCCGTCTCCGCTGGATCCTATTACCCCGCTGGATGGCAGGAGAAAGTTGATAGCCGGGCTCACTATGGCTGTTCTGGTATTGACTTTTATCCCCAAGCCGTTCTCGATACTCTAGGAGTTTTTCGTTTTCTCCGGGGAAAACCTTTTAAAAAAGGTTCTTCCCCAGACCCCTTTCCCAAATTTTAACCTAGGCCTTTCGCCACATTGTCGAGCCAACAGGCGGCTCGCTAGAGCCTGGGCTGGTTTTAATTGTCTCCCCTCCCGATAATAATCGGGGGGAGACAATTAAAACGACCTCAAACACTTACCAA
>JAZFTZ010000007.1:0-3769 GCA_036446955.1 Thermodesulfobacteriota bacterium | reverse complement strand
TGGGAATCGAACCCACCCCAGGCCTTGCTCAGGCCCGACACTGGATTTGAAGTCCAGGAGGCTCACCAGAACCTGCGCACTTCCACCTGACTAGATTGATAAACGAGCCTGGGGCGGCTGTCAAGCTTATTTCGCTGCGGTGGCGTGGGGGAAACCCTTTGTAAAGAGTTTCCCCCAGAGAAGGTTTCCCAAATAGAAATGGTAGCAATATTTCTTGACAGGTTTTGGCGCTTGTGTTATTTTCCGGCCACATGGATTTGTTCTATAAGCACTAGTTATTGTTTTACTTTCGCCAGGGCCTTCCTCTGGCGCTGCAAGGAGGGGGAAGATGGATTTTGCTTTAACTGAGGAGCAACTGGCCATCAGGGATATGGCCCGGGAATTCGCCCAAAAGGAGATTGCCCCCACGGTGGATGCCGACTATAAGGCACACCGCTATCCCAAGGAGATAGTGAAAAAGATGGCCGAGCTGGGATTCTTCGGGTGCGTCATTCCAGAGGAGTATGGGGGAACGGGTGCCGGGCACTTGGCTCAAAGTATCGCGGCCGAGGAGATAGCCCGGGTGAGCAGTTCTATGCGGCTGCCTTTTAACACCCAAACGAATGGCCCGGGGCTATCGATTTTGGAGTTCGGGACCGAGGAACAAAAGCGGAAGTATATTCCCAAGCTGGTAAGTGCGGAGATGCTGGGTTGTTTCGCGATAAGTGAACCGAATGCCGGCTCCGATGTGGCGGCTACGGAGACCACCGCGGTGCTGGATGGTGAGCATTGGGTGTTGAATGGCACCAAGACCTGGATATCCGCGGCCCAGGTGGCGGATTTGTCCCTGGTATATGCTTATACAGACAAAAGCCAAAAGTATAGGGGTCTATCCGCGTTTCTGCTGGAAAGTTCCAGCCCGGGTTATAGCACCCGGCCCCTTGACGATAAGATGGGGTTATGTTCTTCCCCCACCGGAGAGATTATCTTAGAGGATTGCCGAATACCCAAGGATGCCATCCTGGGCCAGCCGGGCCAGGGTTTCAAGATCTGCATGACCGAGTTGGATTACACCAGGCTGGGGGCGGCCTCGGGAGCCTTGGGGGTAGCTCAAGGGTGCCTGGACGTTGCAGTGAAGTATGCCATGGAGCGGGAACAGTTTGGGCAAAAGATAGGCAACTTTCAGATGAACCAAGAGATAATCGCCCGCATGGCGGTAGAGATAGAGGCTGCCCGGCTCTTAGTCTACCGAGCGGCCTGGCAGAAGGACCAAAAGACGCGCAACACTCTGGAGACCTCCATGGCCAAGTACTTCGCCTCGGAAGCAGCGGTTAACTGTTCCAATGGGGCGATGAGGATATTGAGCGCTTATGGTTATTCCGGGGAGTACCCAGCGGAGAGATACTATCGGGACGCCATGGCCTACCCCATTGTGGAGGGGACGGCAAACATTCACAAGATGATAATATCCCTGGATGCCCTGGGGATTCGCAAAGCCAACCGATAATGGCTGGGGAGGACAAGATGCCTGATATTTACGAGAGGATAAAGGAACTCCAGGAGCAGAGGGAGAGAATCAAGGCCGGCGGAGGCGCCAAGGCGGTTGAAAAGCAGCACAAGGCAGGCAAGTTGACCGCTCGGGAGCGTATAGATAAGTTGCTGGACGCGGGCACATTTGTGGAATTCGACCTGTTCGCCAAGCATATAGGCCTGGACTATGGCTTGGACAAGGCCCAGGTACCGGCCGACGGGGTTGTCACTGGCTATGGTAAGATCAATGGCCGGGAGGTGTTTGTCTATTCTGAGGATTTCACCGTCATCGCCGGCACTTTCGGGGAAAGGCATGGGAAAAAGATCTGTAAAACAGTTGATTTGGCTCGAAAGATGGGAGCTCCGCTTATCGGTATAAACGACTCTGGGGGTGCTCGAGTTACCGAGGAGATGGGCGCGCTGAGCGAATATGGCCAGCTGTTTTTCCGCCATGTGCGCACCTCTGGGGTAGTGCCCCAGGTCGCTTTGATTATGGGCCCGGTGGCAGGCGGGCAGGCCTATTCCCCGGCACTTATGGATTTTGTTTTTATGGTGGATAAGACCAGTTACATGTTCATTGCCGGGCCGCCGTTGGTAGAGGCAGTGGTCTTCGAGAAGACGACCGTTGAAGAATTGGGTGGCCCTCAGATTCATGCCGCAGTCAGTGGGGTATCTGACTTGACAGTCAGCGACGATGAGGATTGCCTGGCCAGGACCCGGGAGCTATTGAGCTACCTGCCGCAGAATTCCGGTCAGAGACCGCCTCATGTTGATATGGGAGATGACCCCAGTCGCACGGACGAGGAGCTGGCTAGTATAGTGCCCACCGATGCCGCGGCAGCTTATGATATGCATGAGGTGATTTACCGAATAGTGGATAAGGGCAGGTTTTTCGAGATAAAGCATGACTATGCCAAGAATATCATCGTTGGCTTCGCCCGCATGAATGGCCACTCGGTGGGCATTGTAGCCAACAACCCGACAGTTTTAGCTGGCTGCCTGGATATCAATGCCTCGGACAAGGCCTCCCGGTTCATAAGGATTTGCGATGCCTTTAACGTGCCTTTGATCAATCTTCAGGATGTCCCCGGTTTTTTGATCGGCACCCGGATGGAGAGGGAAGGTATCATCAGGCATGGAGCGAAGATGCTGTACGCCTATGCCGAGGCGACCGTTCCTAAGATAACCACGGTCTTGCGCAAGGCCTACGCGGGTGGTTATCTGTCCATGTGCAGCAAGGATTTGGGCGCTGATTTCGTGTTTGAATTGCCCACCGCGGAGATCTGCTTGATGGGACCTCCGGGAGCGGTGAATATTCTTTACCGCAAAGAGATCGCCGCGGCTGAAAACCCTGAGCAGGTGAGAAAGGAGAAGGAGAAGGAGTTTTACGACAGATACGTCAACCCCTTCTATTCTGCCGGCCTGCAGCATGTGGACGATATAATAGACCCTCGGGAGATGCGGCCCAATATCATTCGGGCTTTGGAGGTTTCGCTGGGCAAGGTGGATGAACTTCCCAAGAAGAGACACAGCATAATGCCGGCGTAAGTTCGAGGTGAAGCGTTGATAGATTGGGGTGTTGGTATTAGGGTTTTCCTGTTTGGTTTTTCCGCCGTCTTTGTTACTTTGGGCGTACTGGTGGTGGCCGTGTATTTATTAGGTATTGTTGGCGGACGGCTGGCTGGCAAGCAACCGGAAAACCAGGGTTGAGAACCGACCCGAGAATGGTGGAGGAGTGAAAAGGTGACTAAATTAATTGCTCCCATGGTGGGTAAGATCATTTCCGTGGAGGTTAACGTAGGTGATACGGTGGAAAAAAACCAGAGCGTCGTCGTCTTAGAGGCTATGAAGATGAAGATTCCGGTGGTGGCCCCGGAAGGTGGGACCATCCAGGAGATCAATGTTAAGGTTGGCCAGACCGTCGATGCGGATACCGTCATCGCGGTAATCGTCTAGGGCAAGAATATGACTGAGGGTTATGACTGAGAGTTTATTCTTTTCAATAATTTCCCAGACCGGGTTTGCCAATCTGACCGTAGGCCACGTGGTCATGTGGATAATCGGTCTGACCCTCATTTATCTAGCCATAAAAAAAGAGTTCGAACCCCTGCTTCTGCTCCCCATTGGGTTTGCCATCTTTGCCATCAATTTTCCTTTAGTTCCGTTGATAGGCGAAAACGAGAGGGGGGTAAAGGAACTCTTTAAGATAATCCATTACTACGGCATCGAATGGGAACTACTGCCTCCGCTTATTTTTCTC
>JAZFTZ010000006.1:0-11776 GCA_036446955.1 Thermodesulfobacteriota bacterium | reverse complement strand
TTTTTGTCAAGTATAAAAGTAAAAATTTATAACCTCAGTCCGGGCTGCCTTTTTCCAATTAGTAGACTAATATAATCCTTTTTCTTTAAATTCTATAACGATTGTTTTGAAACTCACCTCTCCGCCTAGCCTAAACTTAGGTATAAAAGTTATTATTGTCAAGAACAAATTTATAGCCGTAAGTAAGGTTGCCATTATCGAACTTTCTCATCCTCCTGAAGACCATACGCACTCTGTTGCCGGCCAAGGTCTCGAGCAAACCCTCCGGACCCGGCTCAAACAGCTCCTGGCGAAGCAATTCTTGGGGGATGTCAATGATTTCGGCCTCTAATTTAACGCCATCGGAAAGTTCGATCAGGGCAAATACCTGCGGGAGAAGGTCCTCATACCCCCTCAATGGCTCTGCTCCGGCACTCCAGAACTGGGCCGAGATTATCTTCCCCCAATGACTTAACTGGGTGTCCTCCAACCTCCTGGATCGGCAATAAGCGCAGACCCGCCGCCGGGGGAAATGTTTTTTAGCGCAGTCCTGGCAAAGGCTTCCCACCAGCCGGTAAAGCTCGGGCTTCTTCCTCCACAAGATGGCCTGAGAATGGCAGTCGCCCAGCCTAAATATCCTTTCCGGCCGATTTGCTTCACTGGACATCGGTCTTATACCTTCCGCACGATAGCGATATTGGGCCGTTGCGGAGAGACGACACTGGCAGCCAGATAATTCTTGAGCGGACACTGCCGCTCGCCGGCCTCCTCTCTTAGCTGGTGGACGTTCTCGATGACGTAATCCAGACCTATGGCTCCCATAACGTAGCCGGCCTTGAAGATGCCCGCGGTACCACAGGGAAGTCTACCAGTGGGCATCGCCTGCCCCTGACCGTACCACTTTGCTCCCTGGCCAAAGGGAATGTCGGGATGCCCCAGCATATCCAAATGGTCCCAGCTCATGCCAATAGCCGCTTCGTGGGGCTGAAAGATATCAAAATCCCCCGGCTCCACCTTGGCCATTTTCAATGCCTCTCTCCAGGCCGCCTCCAGAGAATATTGATGATACGGTTGCAAATCGCCGATGGGGAAACGCGTCGGACCGCAACTATCGGCATAGTATTGCACCCCATGGGGTCCGTAAGAGGACTCCTCTTTAATCACCATCGCGGCCAGCTCCACTCTTCTCTCCGGCCGCTTCCGACTCACCCTCTCCGAGCCCAACACCAGGGCACTTGCGCCGTCCACTTGAACCGCGCCGACGGTTCCAAATCTAAACGGGTAAGAGTCGTAGGGAACCCTTTCAAAGTCCTCCCTCTCTGGAACAGACTTGCCATACACTATACCTTTGGGATTGCGCACAGCATACCAGTATTGCGTTCTATAATAATTGTAGATATCCTCCTCATTCACCCCGTATTTCTTCATATAGTCGTAGACCTGATCCAGGCGTAAGGTTACGCCCACCAGATAGGAAAGCACCCCGTAGCCACTCTCGGAGACCGGGTTGGCCCAACTGAAAGAATCGGCATATTTAGTCGCTCCCAGTACCAGGACCAGGTCGTGAACGCCGGAAGCAATGCCCAAAAAAGCATTGTGCATGGCGTGGCCTGAAGTGGCGCAAGCTTCCTCCACCACAGTACAGGCGGCCTGGACGGATATTCCCAGGGCATCGACCACCACCTGGCCGGCGGTGAACTGCATATCGCTGGTGGGCGGGTAGTGCCCCAGCCAGACATGCTTAACCTCGGCCATCTCCAGCCCCGCGTCGGTCAGCGCGCTGAAAGCGGCCTCTTGACAAAGGTCAACCATGTCCAGGTCTGGGAAAAATCCCCGGTCGGTCTGTCCAACGCCGAGTATATATACCTTCTCCATTCGCCTGCCTTACACGTATTCCTGGATGAGCTTTCTCTCCATGCGGATATAAGTTGTATAGTCTAAATAAACTTTCCTGTCGAGCTGGCTGCTTAGGGGAGCAAATATCCTTCGCCTGGACCTGGCCTCAGCTAGCTGGTCGGTGGTTACCAGGCTAAACAGATCACATCCCGCGCCATACCCGTAGGAAACCACCAGTATTCTCTCCCCTGCCTCAGCCTGGTCAAGGATAGCGGCCAACGACAGCAAGCTGGAAGCCGAGCCACAGTCCCCTATCCGGTCGGCAAGCAACCCGGGCAATACCTGCTCCTTATCAAATCCTAAAACCTGGGCCACCTCCAAAGGCCAGCGCGCGTTAGGCTGATGAAGGGCCAGGTAGTTGAAATCGCCCGGCTTATGTCCCCAGCGCTCTTGGAACCCCCGGACGGCCGAAACAACATGGTCCCGGTATCCAATCCTCTCTTCGGGTATACTTACCCCTCGCTTGATGTATCGGTCTCCATCCAGCCGGAAGAAGTCAGCCGTCTCGGTGGCATAGGAATAAGTGGCCTCTACCTGGGCGATGATTCTCTCCTCTCCCAGCAAAAAGGCCGCTGCCGCCGCTGAGGCGAAATACTCCTGAGGCCAATCATTGGGCGCGACGTGGGCACTCAATGAATCGGAGCCCACCGCTAGCGCCTGGGAAACCAGGCCAGCGGAGACCAGCCCCAAACAGATCTGCAAGGCCGCGGTCCCGGACTTACCGGAAAACTGACAGTCGGCGGCCATAAGCTCTGAGGGCATACCCAGGCTCTCGGCCACTAACGTAGTCGAGGGCCGGGTTACATAGGGGTTGGTACAACTGCCCAGAAACAATCCATTCACCTCACCGGCGGAAGAACCGGCCATCTCCAGCGCGGCCTTAGCCGCATCGGACGCCATGGTTATGACGTCCTCATGCCAGGAATTTACCGCCTTCTCCTTAACGCCCCACCTCTGCTCCAAAGAGGAAGGTCGCAAGCGGTGACACCAGCTGGTCCAGATGTCCTCAATCTTGAGACGGTGCTGGGGCACAAACACCCCGTAACCGCGTATTCCCGCTCGATAAGCCATTACTTATTTGCCACCTCAACCTTTAAGCTTGCCAAGAGCCGGCCAGTCGGCTCTGCCCGGCTCAACCCCAGCGCATTAAGGCAGATAGTCGTTGGTGAATACCGCATCCACCGCCGGGGCCTTATCCTTTTTTAACAGTCCATAGTTTATGAGGAAATTTCGCACCGCCTCCACCGATTGACGCTCAACTTTAGGGTCGGCGCTGAAGCGCAGGATATTAAACAGTTGCCGAGCGGCCTTGGCAGAGTAACCGGACTCAGACTGCAACTTCGCTTCGGACCATTCTCGATTGTTCAGGACAAACTGAGTGGCCCGAATGAGCACCTTTATTGCCCTAGTCACCACCTTAGGGTTGCTCTTAATCAATTCCTTCCTAGCAATTATCACCATATCGGAACGACCCTTAGCGAGGTAATCAGACATATCTACAAGCACCCTTACCTCGCCGCTATAGTACAATTTGGCCAGCGCGGCGTGAGAACCGGCAGCGGCATCTATGGCGCGCGCCTTTAAGGCGGCTATTCTTTGCGATGTCCCCCCGGTAGCCACTAACCTCACGCTCTTTTCCAGTCCCAGGGCCTTGGCCGTTACTCTGCCGTAGGCATGGCTGGTTGATCCGTTGCGGGATATACCTATTGCAGCTCCTTTAAGGTCCTGCGGTGACCTCATCGGGCTATCTTTAAGAACCACCACATACCAGGGTTGGGAATATTTCAAGTCTGCTACCAATAGCACCGGCACGCCTCGGGAGATGATCCGCAGGGTAGAGGTTATGCTATGTATCCCAATCTGTATGGCCCCGGCGGCAAAGGCCCGATGGGCGGACCCCCCGGAGCGAAACGGGATCCATTCCCCCTCCAGACCCTCCTGTTTCCAGATACCCTTTTCTTCCGCGGCCAGCATGGGCAGGGCGTAGTGAGGGACGGTTTTCAGTGGCGTAGAGAATTTGATCTTCTCGGCGGCTGCAATCTGCAGGGGTAATAAGACGACTACCAAAAAAGCTACTATTCTAGCCATATACCTTCCTCCTTTCCTCACAGTTCTTATTGAGTGAACTGGTTTGTAAAGAGTTGGGCTGCTTCAGGGGCCTTCCCCCTTTTCAAGATGTCATAGGCTATCAAAAAGTTCCGCACGTTTTCCACCGCTTTTTTGTTTATTCTGCCACCGGGCACGAACTTCAAGATCCTGTAGGTGATCTCGGCCGCCTTATCCGAATAACCAAGCCCCGATTTCATGTTCTTCAACGCCCAAGCGCGATTCTGCTCGATGTACTTGGTGGCTTGATTCAACGCCTTGACCCATCTCTTCAGATCACCGGGGTTGCTGCGGATAAAGTCCTTGCGGGCAAAACCAGATATATCGGTCCATTCCTTGGGTAAATAGTCTTTCATAGAGACCAGTATTCTTACCTCTCCGGAAAATCGTACCGGGCCAGGGAGCTTCTCCGAGACTGGCCATCTTCATATCCAACGATTACCCAGGCTAAGCCTAACCGCCTAATACTGTCAATACGTCCTGACGATAGATCCTAAGAAACGAAACTGAAGCCGAGAGGACAGCTGCGTGTCAATCAGAGCCTTCTTCCGGAAGCAAGGATGCCTTTCTCGCCGGCAAAAATCCTTTTCCGAAACTAAGGGTTGACCCTAATTAGGATGCTCAGCGCCTCCCTAGATTCCCTTTGCCTCTCTTACTTCAGTAAGCTAAGCTCCCTTAAAAAGGGTAAAATCCTAATCGAATAAAAGTTTACCCCACTTCTTCTCGGCCGCGTCTATATCAGACTGAGGAAAGGCATTGATGGGAGGAAAATCATCCTTCCATTCGTAAGGCCGGGTGGCGTCGATAATGGCCCGAGAGGCCATGGTCGGGTCTCCCTTCTTGATAATCGGATCAAGCGGGCTGCTCCAGAAGCGGCGTATTATCTCGATAGATTCTCGAGGATCGGAACGGCTGCTCATTACCCAGATAACCTCGGCCAGGTTGGTCGGGTCTACGTCGTCATCGACCACCACCACATATCTGCCCATGTAGGCAGAGGCATGGACTCCAGTGGCCACCAAACCCGCTTGCCGGGCGTGACCAGGGTAGCGCTGCTTGATGGAGACCACGGTAAAAAATCGGGCCGCGCCTTCGGGGAAGGTCCATACACCCTTTATGTCCGGGACACCCGCTCTTTCCATCTCGTCCCAGATAACCGCCGAGTCAACAATCGCGCCGCTGCGGTTGGTCTCCGAGGGGGGCTTCACCGGGGGCGACCCCAATATTATCGGGTTATCCCGGTACATCAGCCTTTTGACCTTTATTATCGGCTCCTTGCGGGAGCCGCTGCCGTAATAGCCAGTAAACTCGCCAAAGGGCCCCTCGATTAACTGATCATCAAAGGAAACCTCACCCTCGATGACTATCTCAGAGAGGACGGGGATAGGCAGTCCGGAGAACTCCCCCTCGATTACCTCCACCGGTTCCTCGCTGAGCCCCCCGATTAATTCGTACTCCTGGATATATTCAGGCAGCTTCATCGAGGAAACAAGGAAGAAACTGGGATGATGGCCGAAGGAGATGGCAACTTTACAGGGTACCCCCATGGCCTGGCATTTTTCCCGATGGATGCGCCCGTGTTTCCCAGGTGAGATGTAAAAACCCAGGGTGTTTTCATTATGCACCATCACCCGGTAGGTCCCCAGGTTGACCCAGCCATCCTCCGGATCGCGGGTTATGGTCATGCTCCCGGTGCCCAGGTATCGGCCGCCATCCAATGGATGCCAGCGGGGCACGGGAAACTTAAGCAGATCTATATCTTTACCCTCCAGAACATTTTCCATCACCGGGCCGTAGGAAACCACCTTGGGAGGTATCATCTTTATATTCTTCGTCTTCTCCCGCCAGGCCTGCACCTGTTCCAAGCACTTTTCCCGCGTGGGAACGCCCATGATCGAGGCCCTCCTCTTGGGCGAGCCAAGGGTGTTGACCACCACCCTCAACCCCTGGGGATAGCCCTTCACCTGGTCAAAAACAGTCGCCGGCCCATCATCCCGGAAAGCCAACATCTCGGTGATGCACCCCAACTCCAGGTCCCAATCGATGTCGGTCAGGGTCTTGAGTTCCCCCATCTTCTCTACTTCGTCCAGCCATTCTCTAAGATCAAGTTTAGCCATCTGCTTTATCCTCCTTAGGTCACACGGCCCGGTCGGTAGGTTTTGCGGGAACATACCTTCCTCGAGGCGCACCAATATTCTTGCCGTCCTGCCAGATTATCTCCCCCCGCAGCATGGTCAAGATTGGCCAGCCCTTGACCCGGCGACCTTCATAGATGGAAGCATCACAGTCTGAGGGCAGCATTTTATATGTTAATTTTTGCTCTTTTTTCAAATCCACAATCACCACGTCAGCATCCGAGCCCACCCTGAGGTCGCCTTTTTTCGGGTAGAACCCAAAGGTCTTGGCCGTGTTTCTACACATAACCTCAACCAGGCGGGGAAAGGAGATACGGCCCTTGTTTACCCCCTCGCTCAGCATCATAGGCAGAATGAATCCGAAGCTGGGGAAACCGGCCAGTGATTTCCAGATATCTCCCTTGACATACACATTCTTCTTATAACAAGGCACATGGTCCGACCCGATACAGTCGATATCACCGTTTTTCAATCCCGCCCATAAGGCATCGGCATTCTTCTTGTCCCTGATCGGGGTATTGACCTTGGCCAGTTCACCAGGGAACGGATCGTGCATGTTTATGGTTAAATAATGGGGGCAGGTCTCGACGATTATGTTCACGCCCTCATCTTTGGCCCGGCGGCATTCATCCAGGCCCATGGCTGAACTTATATGGACCGGATAGATGCGGGTACCCAATATTTTGGACAGGTAAGCCACCCGATTAACATCATAAGCCTCCACATAATCAGGAGACCTCTCCTCCCAGGCAGCCAGGTTCTTTTTCCCCGTCTTCATGACCCGGTCGAGCAATATCCTGTTGATCATATTATTTTCGGCATGGAAGGTGGCTACCCCGCCTATCTTGGCAATGCTCTCCATGCCATAGAACAAGGTGCCGTCATCCCAGGTGGTGGGAAGGCCGATACTGGAGGTCCACTTGCTGGCATCCTTGTAACCCACGTAGAACTTGTAGGTATAAACGCCTGACTCCCGAGCGAACTCCAGTATCTCGGCAGCATGGGCATCAGTCTGCACCGCGAGGTTAAATCCAAAGTCTATGCTGGATAACTCATCCACCATCTTCCTGGCGGCCGGAAACGCCTTGTGGTAAGGAACCACGTCCTTGGGCTCGGTATATTTCTTGAACTCCTTGGTCATCCTGGTGACCTTGGTTATGCCGATCATCGTGGTCACACCGCCGGCAGCCCCGGCCTTGCTCTCCATCTCGATGTCCTTGGGAAAGGGACGGTAAGCTCCCGGATGGGTGTGGGGGTCAACAATACCAGGCATGACATAATTACCCTGGGCATCGATTACCCGTCTCGCCTCCGGAAGCTCTCTATCACTGGCTACAGCTACGATCTTCTCTTTATTGATGGCCAAGCCGGCGCGCGGCACTATTCCCTCCGGGGTAACCAGCTTGGCGTTCTTTATCACCGTATCCACCTTCGTTACTCTTGCCATATTTTCTCCCTTTCTAAATATATTTGTTAGGTACTTGGGGTGGTCAACCCTGAACCCACTCGTTTACTAAATTTACTTAAACGCCCGATTATTGTCAACATAAACTTAAGGAGCGGATATGGTAATGGGAAACAGGGCTAACCCTTTTCAAAACAAGAAACATCTTGTTTCCAGACATCATAGGTGACATCTGTTGTCAGGGTTTAGGGGAAACCCTTTGATTTCGTGGCCCCCGAGAAGCTAAGCTTCTTGGGGTGAGAGTAGGGTTCTCCCCCATACCCCCTTCCCAAACTTTGAGCTAGCTCGGGATGGGCGCTCGCGCCCATCCCGACAACTTAGAGGCTAGCGGGAGGGGCCCACGGCCCCGTCCCCCTGGATTTACCCCGGCCAATAAATGACTTGACCTGGAGGCGATTATGAGTAAAAAGGGAGACGGCAGTTTATGAGCTAACCTGACTTGCCTATGCCAAAAAAGTAGAGGAGAGAGATGAACCAACTATCTTTGCCGAAGCGCATAGAAAGAGCTGCCGCCTGCCAACAGCCGGATCAGGTACCGGTAGCAGTGGGAGTGGCGGCCTCGGTCTATATGAAGTTCGCCGGCCTAAGCCAGCCGGATTATTATTTCAACCCCAAAAAGGCCTTGGCTGCCATCCATGCCTTTCAGCGGCGGTTTCCCAACCTTTTCCTCAAAGGTGGTTTCAAGATCGCCTATAGAAACCAACCGCTCCTCTCTGGTCTGGGTTATCGGATAAATTGGGAGGAGACCGGGACGCGGGCTGGCGCTGGCCAACAAGAAATATTTTTTAAAATTGGCCTTCCTTCCCGAGATCACCATGGCCAACAAGGCCCTGGAGGAAGCCCTGAGGGTGCTCTCTCCCCATTTCTCACAGGAAGAGGTAACGGATCGCATCGTGATTGGCACGGTGCAAGGAAATATCATGGAAAGCGGGGTCAACCTTATCGCGGCCATGCTCCGGGCCGAGGGCTTCGGAGTGACCAATCTGGGGGTGAGTGTGGCCCCGGAACGCTTTCTGGAGAAAGTTAAGAAACAACGGGCACAGATAGTCGCCCTGGGCATATATACCTCGGAGTGCACCAGCATGGTGGAGCGAGTGGCCCAGCTGGTGCGATATAGTAACCTGCCCTGCAAGATATTGGTGGGCGGTAAAGGGATAAGCACAAAGAAGGCCAGGGAACTAGGCGCGCACGCCTTTGCCAGGGACGGAAACGAGGCTGTGGAAAGGGTTAAGGAACTGCTGGCGGGAATGGGGTAGAAAACCGGAACTAGAAAGGTGACCTGCTCCCAATTTGGTACACCTTAGGCTGGCCAGCTCGGCTAAGCCGAGCATTATCTACAACAGCGTTGCCCCAAGTGCGTCGCACTTTCCAAAGTCCGGAAGCCTTATTCTAACAATGCTCACCTTTCCTGTTGCGATTACCGAGAGAAATCTTTCACAAGTTTCCGCAAAAAGTGGGCTCTTGCTTTGTAACGAGTTCAAGATGAAGTCGCTCAAACCACAGAAGATGCCCAAGGGTTAGATTCCAACCACAAATCGCTCGGCAGCCGGGGCCTTGGTGAGGGAAACTTTCCAGTTATTATCAGTAGTAGGCCGGGGCCAGAGGCTTAGCAAGATTTCCAGGTGAAATCGCTCCCGTGGCCAAGGCCTTTCTGGCTTGACAGGCCAGCATAGCAGCTCATTTCATTCAATATTATGCCCAAATCCTAACATACAAACTGGACTGATTCTTGGGGGGCAGGTCACGAGAAGGCTGGATAGCTTAACTATCCCACGACACAATACGCTCCGAGCCGTCCGGCAACACCTGTAAAGTCTTGAGGAACTCGATAACGGCATTCCGATCTGCCTGGGGCAGGCCAAAGAAGCCGTCTCGGGAGTTTCTTGCCTCACCTCCATGGAAATGGATTGCATCAGTTATCGTTGTCAAATCCCCGCGGTGACCATAGGGGTCGGTATTGCCGACATCCCAGAGCTTGCGGGTCAAAAACTCCTCGGTCGGACGCGGCTTGGGCGCGATGGTGAAGTCCGAAGCCGGGGCAAACCCGTTCAACGTTCCCTGAGGCAGCTTTTCATTGGCGAAGTGATTGTACTGTTTATCATTGAGGTTATGACGTTTGAGGTCGGTGAAGGCCCGGACGATTGCGCCGCCGTTTGCTAATTTCTCCAGGCGGGGTTTCGGTCCCTCCGCCGTCATATCGAAGGAGAAGGGCCGGGGTAAATCGGCTGGCCGGAGGTTTCCTGCCGGGTTGAAGGGATTCGGTTCGTTAAAGCGCCGCTCCTTCAGCACTAAGGATGGTTTATGACACGCGCTGCAGCCGATATCATGAAACAGCTTCTCCCCGCGGACCGCGGCCGCCCGGCGGGCGGGATGGGCCGGGAGAAGCTGACCCGGGGTGTTCAACGCGGCCTGAAAGATGGTCAGCGCGGTTATATCGCCGTCGGTCAGCTCATTCGCGACCCCATCTTTATCCGCGTCCTTCTCCTTGCCAAAGCGCTCCACCGACTGCATGCCATGGTGGTGGTTCATGGCATTATTGGTAAACTCCCGGATAGAGACCACCGCACCCTTCTGGTGGAAGGGCTTGATGATCAGGTCCCAATCAACCCCCTCGATGCCGGTGGGATCAACCCTGCCATCAGGCATTACCCTGATCGTCCCGAAATCAACCCCCTTGGCCACCAGCTTGCGGGTCACCGGCCCTCCGGAAGTCATGGCTTTGTCCCGGGCCTCCTCCCGGATCATGATCAACTCGGTGCCCATCTCCCGGGCCAGCATCTCAATAGGTCCTGCCCCCATCATGCCCAGGGTATTGCGCTCGTTGCTGAATTCCGGAGCCACCGAAGATGTGCAGGGGTCCAGCGCCTGCGCCAGCACAAAGACATTGGTTACAAAATCGCCTGCTCCACCGGCCCGAGGCTGAGCGTGACACCCCGCGCAGGAGTTGGATTCCGGGGCAGAAGTTCGGATAAACGCGGGTTCGTCCGGCACTCGGGGTTCCCCGGTGCCGGTCGATGCCGGGCGACCTTGCCCGTCCAGCCTGTTGAACCGGGCATTAAACAGCAGCTGGCCGTGCGCTATGAGCTCTGCCAGCCCCACCTTGCCCGTGTCGATTGCCGCCTGGTCCAGGTGAGTCTCGACTGCAGGCCGTTCGCCGATGATAGGTTGAGCCGCGGCGGAAAGCGGCAGGAAAACGATACACAGTATTGACAAAGTCCATCTCATAACATCTTGCCTCCCTTTTATGACCATGCAAGCTGGATTCAAATTGCTACTTACTTTATCTATTATTTCGTATATAGCGTTTAGAGTCAAAGCCATAAATTAACAGAACCAATGGCCAGATTGACCTGCCCCCAATTATTTTACAACTTCCAAAGTTGAGGTTGCTGAGATATATGAGCCTTGCGATTACCAAAAGAAATCTTCTACAAGTTTCCCCAGAATAGGTTCTTCCCAGCTAACTAGTTCAAGGTGTACTAGTTTAAGCCACAAGGACCCCCCAAGGGCCAGATTTCAAGTGCAAATATTACCTGGCGAGGACAGCACTCTTCTATGTCTTCAGCTGGGCTTCATCAGCCATAGCTTCTTCCTTCCACTCCTGACCCGCTATCCACCCGTTTATCTTCTCAGGCAGCGCATACCACCGCTCAGCCACCCAACTGGCGGGAAAGCCCCGCCCTTTGATCCAGCGCCTGATTGTAATAGGACTTCGGCCCACGTAGTTCCCGATGGCTTTCAGTCCTGATAGTGGTTTTTCCATAGCTTCTCCATTCTGTTTAGGTAATGCTCCTTTTTTATTGGTTTGAGGTTTTAGCCATCCCCTTTTTTATAGGTGCAAGGTTCCAGCCCCAGTACCCCTGGACACCGAGCCAATGACACTGCTCTGCATACCCTCTGATAATCCTTTGGAATAAGACTACTACAGTCCCCCCTCAATTTGTGAGTCCTTTTGTCCTCAACTTTGCTCTTTTAGAAAAAATTATAACGAGTAGGGAGGTTTCCCCATCCCACCGGCCATACGAATTGCCCAGGGGGGGCTTCTCAGCGCCCCGCCATAAGCTTCCACCTGCTCCGTTGGTTTTTCCCTTGGTCGGGCGTAACCAATATTTCCCTTTCATGGGGGTATGGGGGAGGGGAAGGGTCTTGGTACAAGCTTGACTTTCGGCCTTGGGACTGTAACCAAAACTGTAAC
>JAZFTZ010000005.1:0-2817 GCA_036446955.1 Thermodesulfobacteriota bacterium | reverse complement strand
TCCTTCTTCATCGTTATTGCCATTGCTCTGCTCGTTAACTAGGCTTCACCCGCTAGCTTACCAACCTAAGTTGAGCTGAGGTCGAAGCACTAGCGAACTGGCCGGTTTCTCCAGCCAATCAGTCTAGATACTTTTGTCGGTAAAATCAACTATATTAAAATAAAGCCTCCGTTGAGAAGCAATGGGGAATACCGATCTGAACCGATATTTTAGGGGCCGCAAAGAAGCGAAGCTTCTTGAGGTGGCGCTAGGGCTTGTAGCCAAGATCAAGCCTGACCCCGTCCCCCGGGAAGATTTCCTACACAACTAGCCCCTGGCCCTTTGATATTTGGACTCGGTCGCGACATTGACCTTAACGCGCACCGGACGTTAAGGTTTTCTCTGCCATCTGGCTGGGAATCTGGGATCCAAGATGTCTCTGAGGCCATCGCCGAGGAAATTGAAGGCCAAGATGGTGGCGAATATGGCCAAGCTGGGAAAGATAATAAGGTGAGGAAAAGACCGGAATGCCCTCCAGCCGTCGCTGGCCAGCGTTCCCCAGCTGCTAAAGGGAGGGGCAAGGCCCAAGCCAAGGAAGCTCAAAGTTGATTCTGCTAATATGGCTGATGGCACCGCCAGGGTCATGACTACCAAGACCAGGCCGAGGATGTTGGGCAAGACGTGCCGGAAAAATTTTCCTGACCAGCTTACTCCCATCGCATCGGCGGCCTCCATATAGGCCAGTTCTCGGATCAGCAGTACCTGTCCCCTGACCAGCCGGGCGATACTGGCCCAGCGAACCAGGCCCAGGGCGATAAATATAGCCCATATCCCCCGGCCAATCACCACTGAGATCAGGATAATCAACAACAAATCAGGCAATGAATAGACTACTTCAACTATCCTCATGAGCAGATTGTCCAGCCGACCTCCCACCAGCGCTGAAATGCTTCCGTACATGGTTCCTATGGCTAACGCGATCAAGGCGGAGAGGAACCCCACCATCATGGATACCCGAGCGCCGTAGATTAGGCGACTGAAAAGGTCCCGTCCCAGATGGTCAGTCCCCATAATATGGAGACGGCTTGGGGGCTCCAATGTGTGGTTGAAGTCGGGCTGGTCAAAGGAGTAGGGCGCCAGCCAGGGAGCAAAGAGCGCGGCCAGGCACACGGCCAGGATAAAGACTGCTGATGCCAGAGCGAGCTTGT
This sequence comes from Thermodesulfobacteriota bacterium, assembly GCA_036446955.1. Lineage (GTDB taxonomy): Bacteria > Desulfobacterota > JAZFTZ01 > JAZFTZ01 > JAZFTZ01 > JAZFTZ01. The sequence goes on along the minus strand of JAZFTZ010000005.1, from coordinate 1,630 downwards.
TCCTGGCTAATCCAGAGACGACCTCGGCCCTCAATCTACCGGTTACCATAGGCTGGCTCCTCAGTTAGGCCGCATCCTTGGATCCAAAAGGCTGTAAAGGATATCGACCACCAGGTTGGCAATAACCAGGAAGGTTGTATAAACCAGTGTTACGCCCATGATTAAGGGATAATCCCGGTTGGCCACCGCGGTGACGAAAAACCTTCCCATCCCTGGGATAGCAAATATATGTTCTACGATGAATGACCCGGTTATCAAAGCCGCGGCCAACGGGCCAAAGACGGTAACCACCGGAATGAGCGAGTTCTTTAGAATGTGTTTGGTAAGTATGCGATTTTCACTCAAGCCCTTGGCGCGGGCGGTTTGCACATAGTCCTCTCCAGCTGCCTCTAGGATGCTGGAACGAGTAAGCCGCGCCAAAAAGGCCGCCGACGGTATTCCCAGGGTAAGCGCGGGCAGGATGGCATGGTTGAAACTCTCCCACCGGGCAGCGGGTAAAATCCCCAAGCCCAAGGCGAAGCCCCAAATAAGTCCGGCCCCCAGGACGAAATTGGGGATGGAAATCCCTAGAGTGGAAAGAAAGATTACCAGCCGGTCGAAGATGGAGTTTGGCCTTATGGTGGAGGATATTCCCGTGCCCAAGCCGAGGATGAGTGTGACCAGAAGCGCCAGGGTTCCTAGTTGGGCGGATACCGGCAAGGTCTCCTTCAGGATATCGTTTACGTTTCGGTCGATGTATTTATAGGAGGGCCCAAGATCGCCCTGGACCAGGCCATGGATGTACAGCAGGTATTGCTTCCATAATGGTTGGTCCAGCTGGTACTTGGCCTGGATATTGGCCAGAATCTCGGCGGGCAACTTCTTCTCTTTGTCAAAAGGGCCGCCAGGCACTAGCTGCAATATGCCGAAAGTGAGGGAAGCTACCACGAACAGGACGATAGCGCCGGAAAACAGTCTTCGCAACAGGAAAGCGGTCATTAATTCGCCTGGATAGTAATGTCTTTCAAGCGAAGGATACCCATCCGGTTCTGCCAGAAACCTTTAACATGAGGTTTGATTAGAATGCTTCGGGAGGTGACATACAAAGGAATAATGGCCACTGCTTCTTCTAGAAGTAACTTTTGTGCTTGTCGGTAAAGAGCCCGTCGGGTGTCTTGATCACTGATCCGAGCTGCTCGGGCGATTATTTCGTCGTAGCGGGGATTGGCCCAACCGGTATGATTGTTTCCACTGGCTGAGGTAAACAAATTTAGAAAATTATCCGGGTCAGGGTAATCAGCCGCCCAGCCTAATCGGTAGAGCCGAGGGGGGTCGGTGTTAAGCATCTTCAAGAAGACCTTCCATTCCACGTTGGCCAGTTCCACCCTTACATTCAAATTCTCCTTCCACAAGGCTTGGAGGGTTTCTGCCACCAGGCGGTTGTTTTCGTCGGTATTGTAATAGGCTGTTGGCGGAGGGAAATTCTTCCCTGCTGGGTATCCGGCTTCGGCCAGGAGTTGGCGCGCTCCCTGGGGGTCGAATTTAAGGCCTATATCCGGTTCGTAACCCATTATCCCCGGAGGCACCCAAGAGGTGGTTGGCATCTCGCCCCCTTTGAGCACCCGAGGAATAACTTCGCGCGGGATAGCCT
>JAZFTZ010000004.1:0-25216 GCA_036446955.1 Thermodesulfobacteriota bacterium | reverse complement strand
GATAAACGGCTCGCGGCTCATAAGACACAACGGCAGGAGTTTGAGCTTCCAGAAAATCCCTTCCCGGCCGAAGAAAGAGGCAAAACCGCGGACACCTAAACCAAGGAAGACGTATATCCCTCCCAAGGACCACCCTTGGAGGAGATTTCCTCTTACGTCTAAGAACCGGACATTTCTAAATGTTTTAGATTAGGACATTTCTAAATGTGGTTGACATGAGCTGGCAAACGCCTTGACATCTGGTTGGTTCTCTGTTAGAAATTGAGCGACTTTTAAGTCTTTATCAAGAAAAGGGGATAAGGTGCGGGAGCTGCTTTTGGTCATTTTGGGAAGCGCTTATCTTAACCTAGGGCCGCGACGCCGTAGGTTAAGAGCTGGGTGGGGCGATTCCCTGGCTAAGGCTGTTTCCCGACGTGTGTTGGTAATAATTGTGATGGGCCTTCCCTCAGCTCAAAAGTTTTTGGTAGATATTCGCTCCAAGGGAGCGGATGATCCATCGCCACGGCTTTATCTGCCAGGAGGTATGCCCGGAAGGGATTTAGTCTTTTAACGGTAAAGATAAAACAGGCCAACTTAAAGCAAAGGATATAAGGTTATGATTTCAGAGATCGATACCGATATCCTGGTGGTAGGGGGAGGGGTTGGGGCTTTGGCTACCGCGCTGGAGGCCAGTAAATATGAAGTCAGGGTCGCCTTGGTGGATAAGGGGCGGCCGGGGGTTAGTGGTTCCACCCCCACCTCCGGCGGCGCGGCCGGCATCTTTGTGCCTCCGGAGTTAGGCGGAGACCCGAGAGACAGCGAGGATGATTACTTCAAAAGTATCGTTCAGGGCGGAGATTATTTAAATAATCAGCCGCTGGCGGAGATGCTGGTCAGGGAGGGAAAGGATAGGCTCTTAGAGCTTTGCGATATTGGTGTCCCTTATGAGAGATATCCTGACGGCAAATTCCGAGGCAGAAGGGTCTTCGGCCAAAATTATCTCAAGGTGGGCGTTTTAAGGCCTTGCAACCCGCGCTGGAACAATTACGGCACCGGACATCAGCTTACCGTTCCGCTGGTCAAAGAGATCGCCTGCCGGGGCGTTAAGTTATTTGAAAATATCATGGTGACCAGGCTGGTCGTCGGCAAAGGTAAGATCGCTGGCGCGATCGGCATTGATGTTAACAAGCCGGAGCTATATTCATTTCGGGCCAAGGCTGTTGTCCTGGCGGCTGGAAGCGCTACCGGCCTTTATCCTTCTCATAGCGCCAGTTATCTTACCACTGGCGATGCTTATGCGCTGGCTTACCAAGCCGGGGCCCAGCTTATGAATATGGAGTTTCAGGAGTTCACCATCGGCCCGGCTCCAAAAGGGAGGCCGCTGCCGATCGGTGGTATCAAGCCGACCATTGCCCACGGCGGCCTGTTGTATGACGGCCAAGGCCAAAGGTTTATGGAGCGCTATGACCCCGAGCGGATGGAATTTGCCCGGCGCTCTTGCCTGGTTCAGGCGGTTGCCAATGAGAACCGCGAGGGTTCCGGGGCCTTCCTGGATGCCACCAGGGTTAAAGAGAATTCCTCCATGTTTATCAGCAAGCTGGAGCACGTGGCCGGGTTTGATTGGAGAAAGGAAAGAATCCCTTTGGTTACCATGATCCACACCTTCCTGGGTGGCGCCAAGGTCGACGAATACGGCGAGACCAATGTCAAAGGCCTGTTCGCCTGTGGTGAGGCGGCCGGCTTCGCTGGTCTGTTCGGCTCGGATCGTGTGGGCACGGCCATTAGCGCTTGCCTGATCTTTGGCCAGCGGGCGGGAAAGGCAGCGGTAAGTCATTGCCTCAGTTCGCGACGGACAAGCCGCACCCTGGAGAAGGAGGAGGTCGGAAAGGAGCAAGCCAGGCTTCGCCGTATCCAGCATCCCGGGAAAAAGGATGAGATTTCGCTGAAAAAAATAGCGCGCGGCCTACGGCAGACGGCAGAAAGGGGCCTGGGGGTTATTAGAGAGGAAGGCGCGCTTAAGAAAGCGTTAGCGCAATTTGAACTGCTGAGGGCCAGCCAAATATTCGCGTCCGAGGCCAAGACACCTCAGGGACTGAAAAAGTGTCTGGAAATCGATAATCTGGCCCTTACCGGGGAAATGGTTGCCAGGGCCTCGCTGGCCAGGCAGGAATCGAGAGGCCAATTTCAAAGGAAGGAATTTCCCCACCGGGATGATGAACAATGGCTGAAGTGGATTGTGATAGAGAAACAACCTAAAATTGGGCTGAGATTAACGTCCATCCCGGTTCCTATTGCGGATTATAAGCTGAAGCCTTTATAAGGTTGCTGGGCGAGGTAGTTGACTTCCAGATAGTTGTTGTCTAGAATGTGATTAGCAGTTCCTCTCCACTTCAACGGCGAGAGAGATAATCTTTTGTCATAGGATGTGGAACTATTGTTAAATGGAGGTTTTATCAAGCTGAAAGCCGCTTGGCTGATACTTGGCGGCTGAGAAAGGAGGGAAGGATGAAGGTGAGGTTTGTGGTTTTTCTCTTATTGCTGGCTTGGGCCGCGATGGTACTTGTTCCTGGATTGTCCGGCGCGGCGGAAAAGGTCAAGATCGGCATCGCGCTCAGAACCCACGCGGTTTTTGTTATGCCCATGTTAGCCGCTCAGGAGAAAGGCTTCTGGAAACAGCAGGGCCTGGATGCCGAGTGGCTGGCCTTTAGGGGCGGGGCAGCCTTGGGGCAGGCGGCCGCGGCCAAAGCCATTCACATGGGAATGACCGGCGTGGCCGGTACCGTTAGGGCCATTACTCGCAAGCTTCCGGTGACCATCGTTTACCATCCTGGGGTGGCCAATGACTTTGGTATCTGGGTGCTTACCAACAGTCCGGTAAAAAAACCTGCCGACCTGCGGGGAAAGAAGATTGATGTCACCAGGCGGGGAGGCACATCCTATTCTTACGCCACGGCAGTGGCCAGGACTTTAGGTTTTGGCAAAGATGTTAGATTGACCGCGGCCGGGGGTATCCGCTCCCAGCTGGCGGCCCTTAAATCCGGGGCGGTCGATGCGGCCATGATCACCCTTTTCGCCATTGCTCCACTGGTGGTTAGGGGTGAGGTGCGAGAGGTCCTGCATATGGTAGATTTTCTGCCCAAGCCCTGGATGAGCCGGGTGGTTTATTCCAGGAAGGACTTTCTGGCCAAGAACCCTGATAGCGTAGGAAAGATGGTGAAGTCTCTGCTGCAGGCGACCAAGTTCGTCATGGAAAACCGTGACTGGACTATCGGGAAGATGAAGTCCTACTCCAAATATCCCCCGAAGGCGGCTGAGTTGCTCTATCCCAAGCTCATCTATAGTAAGGACGGCCGCATAGACCCCAAGGCGCTTAACAACGTGCGCCAGTTCCTTCTCGATTACAAGGTCATTCCCGCGGCTGATGCAATACCGGCGAAGGATATGTATACCAACCAGTTCACTGGCTAAGTCTCATATCCAGTGACCGGCCAGCTGGCTTGAACCAGGCTTGTTTTTGTGCTGGTTGTTTCCCGCCAAGATAGTGACGGGGGTAGTTTCAAAATTGGGTTTCCGGGCGGTCAGGGTGCTCTCTGGCCGCCCTTAATCTCCGGCGGAACTGCTTACTGACCCTACTGGTGTGCCTGCTGGAGTAGTGCATGGTGGACAGGGACTTTGTCCTTCTGCCCGAGGATTCTCCATTGGCAAGTTCCAGCAGGAAGTAAATCCGATATGACTAAACCTGTTTATCAGACCGATGTGTTGGTGGTGGGAGGTGGACTGGCCGGCTGTTGGGCGGCCATTCGGGCCAGCGAGTTGACCCCTAACGTTACCCTGGTTGATAAAGCCATAGTGGCCCGAAGCGGCATCACCCTTTATTGCCACGACATGCTCGGGCCGATGCCGGAAGAGGAGGCAGAAGGCTGGCTCAAGGACGCGGTGGAGCATGCCGAGTATATGAGTGACCAACGGTATGCCGAGGACCTTCTCCGGGAACAGACAGCGAGAATAAGACAGCTGGAGGATTTCGGTGTGCCTTTCGAAAGGGACGAGAAAGGCGCGCTTGTTCTCGGCTTGGGCCGGGGCCATGTAACCAGTCGGGTCATCCTCTATGATGGTAGAAAAGTTATGGAGGCAATGAGGAAGGAGGTTCTGAAAAGGAAAATCAACCTGGTGGAAAGGACCATGGTGGTTGATCTGCTCACCTCAAACGGAGGCCAGCCAAGCAAAGGGTCAGTGGTGGGGGCTCTGGGAGTAAACACCCGCAGCGGTGAGTTCACCATATTCAGGGCTGGGGCGGTAGTCATTACCTCCTCGATAATGACCGCTAAGCTTCATTTAGGGTACAACGATAACCTGACCGGTGATGGCCAGGCCATGGCTTGGCGGGCCGGTGCGGAGCTGTCCGGGCTGGAACTTTTATTTAATCCCAACTATACCTGTCCCCATAAGGGCGGTGTGGTGGGCAGTGCTGGCCTGATCCAGTTTCAGACCCTGGATGCCCGCCTGGTGAATTCCCGAGGCGAGAGGTTCATGGACAGGTACGGGGGTGATCGCCGGGAGAGATGTTCCAATTTCGGACTTCTGGCCCAAGCCATAGCCAAGGAGCTGATAGAGGGCCGAGGGCCGGTTTACTTTGATATGCGTCACTTCAGCAAAGAGAAATTTGAACGGGTCCGACGCATAATCCCGGTAACCATGGCTTCTCTGGAAGCTGCCGGTATAAACCCGGAGAAGGAACTGGTGCCCTGCCGTCCGGTGATCGCCTATTTCGGTGCCAGTGGCAGTGGCGGCATACGAATAAATCATCATGGTGAAACCAACCTCCCCGGCCTGCTGGCCGCGGGGGCGGCCGCTGAGTGCCCGGGCTATAGCATCCCGCTGTCCGGTGGATTTACTACCTTCTGCAACGTCTCTGGGTACCGGGCCGGCCAGCGGGCAGCGAAAGTCAGTAAAGAGATGGGGATGGGGGATCTGGATAATGCCCAGGTCGAGCGCCTGAAAGAGGGGATAACAGCACCCCTTAAAAGGGGCCAGGGTATAAGTCCGAGTGAAATCTATCGTCGCATCAACAGTAAAATCGTGATCATTAAGTTTGGCCTGTTCAAGACCGAGGAAAGCATCAGGGCCATGCTTGACGAGATCAGGGACATTGCCCAGGCAGACCTGCCCAGGATAATGGCCGTGGATAACCACGAGATGATCAAGGCAGAGGAGGCAAGAAACTATATTGAACTTTTGGAACCGATTTATCTTGCTTCCTTGGCCAGAAAGGAGTGCAGGCTCACCCACTTGCGGGCAGACTATCCCTACCGGGACGATGCCGAATGGCTCAAATGGATAGTGGTCAAAAAGGAGGATGGGGAGATAAAGCTAGCCTATGTCCCGGTGCCCCTGGAGCAGGGGAAGATTAAGCCCAGGGAGAGGACCAGGGTGCCATCTCCCATCTTTGCAGATTAGAGATTTGGGTTTAGGTATTGGCAGGAAACGGGGGTATGACAATGATGAGCAAGTTGGTTCGACTCGGCTTGAGCGCCGGCCTGGTATTTATCCTTACTATTGCATCTTCTCCTTCACCGAGCGAAGGCGCGCAAAGACTCAGGTTTGCGACTTCATTTAGAGGCCCGCATTTTGAGATACTGGCGCTGGCCGCTGAAGAGAAAGGGTTTTGGCAGAGAAATGGTCTGGAGGTGGAGTGGTTCTCCATGCAAGGGGGCTCTCGCACCATGCGGGCGTTAGCCGCGCGCGCCTTTGATATGGGAATTACTACTCCCACCACCGTTATTCAGGCCGTCTCTCGACGAGTGCCGGCTTTGATAGTGGCGGACCTTAAGCTCAGGGAGAACTGGCGCGTCTGGGTCAGTGCCACCGGGCCGGTAAAAGGGCCCGCCGACCTTAGAGGTGCTAAGATAGGTATTTCCCGTTTTGGGGGAACCGCCTATGCCAACGCCAAGGTTTTGGTTAAGGGCCTGGGCCTAGAGAAGGAAGTCCAGTTTGTGGCGGTAGGAGGATTGTCCCGGCGGATAGCGGCGTTGAAGACGGCTGCCATCGATGCCTTTCCTTTAGGGGAGATTGCGGCTACCAGCTTGAAGATCAAAGGGGAGGTTCGGGGGATAGGCTCGCTGAGGAGGTATCAGCCCCGGAAATGGTCTGACCTGGTGGTGTTTACTCACCGGAAATTTTCCTCGGCCAATCCCGAGACGATAGCTCGGGCCATTAAGGCGATCTTTGAGAGCACCGATTATATCTGGAAGAACAGTTCCTGGACATTGGCCAGGTTGGAAAGTCATTCCAAATTATCGCCCAAAGCTGCCAAAGCAGTCTTTAAATTGCTGAATTACGGCCTGAATGGAAATATTGACCGGCAGATGATCGAGAACGTGGCTAAGTTCTTGTTGGACTACGAGATCGTGCCCAAGGACTCCCTTCCCCCCATTGATCAGCTGTACAGCAACCGGTACATCCCTCGCTAAGGCAGCGGGCTAGGTCGCCATCAATTGCAAAAGGAGGCTCAAGATGGCCGGAACTGAGTTTGTGGATACTGACGTTTTGGTAGTAGGAGGGGGGTTGGCTGGATGCTGGGCTGCCCTTCGGGCCAGCCAGCTGGGTGCCGATGTAATCCTGGCCGATAAAGGCCGGGTGGCCCGCAGCGGGGATGCGGTCTTTTGCCACGATATTCTCGCCCCCTGTCCTGAGTCCGAACGTTCGGTAATGCTCGATGAGATAGTAAAGCACGCTGAGTATATGTGCGACCAGTCCTTTGCTCAGGTGCTTTTTGAAGAGGAGGGAGACCGCATCCGAGACCTGGTGAGTTGGGGGGTTCCTTTTGAAAGGGATGAGAAAGGCCAGCTATCCCTTTGCCCCGGGCGGGGCCATATCACCAGCCGGGTGGTGTTATGCGATTGCCGGAAGCTTATGGAAGTCATGCGCAAGCAGCTGCTGAAGCACCAGGTTAAGTTAGCGGAAAGGATAATGGTTACCGACCTGTTGACCTCGGATGGCGAACATCCCACCATAGGGAGGGTGATCGGAGCGGTAGGTTTACATATCAGAACCGGCCAGTTTAAAGTCTTTCGGGCCAAGGCGGTGGTGGTTTCCACCGGTGTTGTCGGGTTCAAACTTCACTCCCAATATGCCGACAATTTGACTGGCGATGGGCAGGCCATGGCGCTTCGAGCCGGGGCAGAGATGGCCGGGCTTGAGTTTGGCTTCAGTCCCAGGTTCTTGGGCATCCATAATGGCCGCCTTTTCACCCAAAGCCTTATGCCTTTTCAAACCCTGGGAGCCCATTTCAAAAATGCCCGGGGTGAGCGGTTTATGGCCAGGTATATACCCGAGGGGATGGAACGCCGCTCCTCCTGCGGGCTGTTGGCTTTGGCAACCACCAAGGAGTTTTTTGAGGGGCGAGGCCCGGTTTTCATGGATTTGACCCATTTTGGCCCGGAGGAGCACGCTAAGTTTCGCCGAATACTTCCGTTGAGAATGGCCCCCTTTGATGAAGTTGGTATAGACGTAACCAAGCAACCGGTGGAGGTAAAATCCCTGCCCACCTTCCTTAGCGGCGGTGGAGTGCGCATCGATACCGAGGGACAGTCAAGCCTGCCCGGCCTGCTGGCCGGCGGTATAGCCTCCCACGCCGGGGCTGGGGAATGGGTCTCCGGTGCCATGCTGGGCATATGTAATGTTTTCGGCTACCGAGCCGGCGAGCAGGCTTATAAGATATCCAGGGATACCGACCATCTTCATCCCGATAAAGGCCAGTTGAAGAGACTTGAGCGCGAGGTCTGCTCTCCTTTAGGACGAAGCCAGGGCGTTGACCCTCGGTCAGTGTATCACTTCCTGGTTGGCAAGATATTGCGTCCGGAGTACAGCATCGTGAAGAGCGAGGCCACGATTAAAGAGGTGCTGGAGGATGTGAGGCGTATCTCCTCTGAAGATCTACCTCGGTTGATGACTAAAGATATTCACCGGCTGGTAAATGCCAACGAACTCAGAAACTTCGTGCACCACGTTGGGGCTGTATTTGCCTCTTCCCTGGGGCGTAAGGAGAGCCGTCTCACCCACTATCGCCAGGATTACCCCTATCGCGACGACGCTAACTGGCTCAAATGGGTGGTGGTTAAAAAGGTTGACGATGAGCTGAAAGTTGAATTCCCATCGGTGTTCAAGGAGGGGGATCGGGTAAAACCAGCGGAGTTTAAAAAGAGGCCGGCAGCGGTGCAATTTTCCTCAGACAGGCCAAGATAAAGCTATCTTTAACCAAGGAGGTGTCAAGATGGCTCGTCATTTACTTCGCAGCTTTCTTCTGGTCTTGGTGGTCTTATCTATAGTTGTCCCAACGAGCTCTTCAACCTTAGCCGCGGAGAAGCTCAGGTACGCCACCGCGTTTAAAGGTCCGGAATATGATATGACCGCGCTCGCGGCTGAAGAGCGGGGCTTCTGGAAGCGTTACGGCCTGGAGACTAAGTGGTTCTCCATGAAAGGAGGTAGCCCCACGTTTCAAGCGCTGGCCGCGGGCTCGATAGATATGGGGACGACCCAAGCAATAACGACCATTCAAGCGGCCTCTCGGGGGCTGCCTGCAGTGGTGGTGGCTGATATGGGGTACGTCGAGGATTGGAAGATGTGGGTGCGCCGCGACAGCCCGGTGAAAAAACCCAGGGATTTAAGGGGGGGGAAGGTGGGCACCTCCAGGTTCGGTGGTGCGGCTCATGCCTTCACCCTGGCCTTTTTGCGGGGCCTGGGCCTGGAGAAAGATGTGAAGATTGTAGCTGTAGGCGGCCTATCTTCCCGGATAGCAGCATTGAGGTCCGGGGCCATTGATGGGTTCTTGCTTACCCTTCCTCCGCTGGCCAACTTGAAGGCCAAGGGCGAGATTCGGGGCATGGGCTCTTTACGTGCAAACCTCCCCCGTAAATGGATGGGAATGATTTTGTTTGCTAGTAGGAAGGTTGTCCAGGAGAAACCAAGGATAGTTTCTGCCGGTGTAAAGGCGATCTTAGCCGCCGCCGATTTTGTGGAGCGCAACCCAGAATGGACCCTGGCCAAGCTGAAGTCCTATTCCCGCTTCTCCGAGGAAGCGGTTAAGGAGGTGTACGCCACCCTTAGGTTCAGCAAGGATGGGAAGATAGACCCTGAGGCTTTGAAAAATGCCATTGATTTCTTGCTGGAGTACCGCATCGTCCGGAAAGAGAAGGCCCCGGCACTGGAGAATATTTATACCAACCAGTTTGTTCAATAGGACTTATTCATCCACCTCCGGTCAACAGATAAGGAGATTGCACTTCTGTCCCTAGCTGTGGCTGATGGGTTGGTAAATAGATAGTTCATATCCCGGCAGACTTGTTGTAAGGATGGCCGGGAGGCTAACGCCGGGAGCGGGAAATCTGCTAGGTGTATCCCGGAACTGCTTGGCTATAATCAGTTTTTCCATATAATCCCGGCTTGATCCTTTTTGCTTCCTGGGCAACTCTAGCCCGGCAGGGAGGCGGTTTATCCGATTCGGCTGCGGCCATAAGCCAGCGCATGAGGCCAAGTGCGCCTGCCGCTTTGGACAAAGTTTCATTTTAGTATGCCTGGTCACCTTTAGCGCCTTTGCCAGCTTCCATCTTCTCCTGCCTACGTTGCTCATCTATGTTCAGGTCCTGGGCGGAGGTTTCCTTGGAGTAGGGCTGGTAAATGCGGTATTTGCTTTTTCCGCCATCATATTCAGGCCATTCATCGGCCGAGAGCTGGATAAGCGGGGCCGGATAAAGATTCTAATCGGGGGCGTGGCCGTCTTTTTGCTGGCCACCATAATTTACAACTTCGTCCATCAGGTCTGGAGTTTGCTTTTGTTGCGGCTGCTTCACGGCGTGGGTTGGGGGGCTATCACCACCAGCGTCCATGCGCTGGTGGCTGATATCGCTCCTGAGGTCAGGCGAGGGGAGGGGATGGGATTTTTCGGGATCTCGGCCAATCTGGGGATAGCCATCGGCCCTTTTCTTGGCTTGAGCCTAATAGGTGCCCAGCCTCCGTTCAACTTCAAGCTGATGTTTATCGTGGCCGGGGCACTGGCGTTAACTTGCCTTATATTGGCGCTAACGGTAGCCGAGCCCGACCGGGAGAATGAGCCCCGGGGGGATGTCAAGGTTTCATTTCTTGGCCCATTCCTTTTTCTGGCCGCGGCCATGATGGTATTAACCTATTCTTTTGGCACGCTGGTGACCTTCATTCCCCTTTACGCGCAGGCGAAAGCCGTACAAAATATTGGGCTCTTTTTTACCGCCTATGCCATCACGTTTATGGTCGCTCGTCCCCTGGCGGGAACAGTCTCGGATATCAAGGGTCGGGCGGTGGTGATTATGCCCGGCATAGTGTTGGCTTCCCTGGCTACCGCCTCGCTCGTACTTTGGTCCAGTCTCCCCTCCTTTATGTTCGCGGCAGTTTTGTTCGGTATTGGCTTCGGGGGCACCCATCCCTGTATCATGGCCTTTATCGTCGACCTGGCCCCTGGTCACATGAAGGGCGCGGCTATGGGATTCTTCACCGCCGCGTTTGATCTGGGCATAGGCCTGGGATCGCTGCTCTCCGGCCTTGTCCTGCAGCTATCCGGATTCAACCTGATGTTCGTTAGCGCCGCTGGCTTGACTCTGACCGGCCTGGCCACCTTTTCCCTGGCTCAGAGAAAGTCGCGGGTTGATATTGGGGTTGGCGGTGGCAGATAATAGGGCTAGCAATCAGGCTTTACTGGGCGGGTTTGAAGCGTCAAAAGGGTCCCGACTGGCAGCTTGATTTTACTAAGCCCTAGCCGTATGGCAAGAGGCGAATAGAACAGGCCCTAGAGGAGGTTGGGGAGATGAACTCAAGCACAAGGACCTTATTGATTGTCCTGGTTATTATCGGGCTTTTCTCCGGTAACGTTTGGGCCCAATCGACTGTAAAGTCGTCCCTGGTGAGCTACCCCAGTGGCCAGGATAAAATAAGCGGTTTTTTAGCCGAGCCAGAGACGGCCGGGCGTTATCCGGGCTTGGTTATCATCCATGAATGGTGGGGCCTTAACGCCCAGATAAAGGATGAGGCTAAAAAACTGGCTCGGGAGGGGTATGTCGCTCTGGCGGTAGACCTTTACCGGGGCCAGGTAACCCGCGATCCTGGTCAGGCAAAAAGGTTATCCAGGAGCCTTCCCAGGGAAAGGGCGTTAAGAGATATGCGGGCGGCGATAGCCTTTCTCAAGTCCAGGCCCAATGTTAGGCTGGATAAGATCGGCTCCCTGGGTTGGTGCATGGGAGGAGGCCAGAATTTAATACTGGCTATTAACAGCCCGGAGCTGTCGGCCTGTGTCATTTACTATGGCAGACTGACAAGTGACCGGGAACGACTGAGGAGAATCAACTGCCCGGTTCTGGGTATTTTCGGAGAGGAGGACAGGGCGATTCCCGTGGCCGGTGTAAAGACCTTTGAAAAAGCGATGAAAGATCTGGGAAAGGATATCTCTATCTATGTATACCCGAGAGCGGGACATGCCTTTGCCAACCCGACCCGAGGTTCGAGTTACCGGCCAGAGGCTACTGCTGACGCTTGGAACAAGACGCTGGCTTTTTTCAACAAGCATCTAATGTCCCGTTAGATAAAACCTAACTCAAAATTTAGGAAAGGGGACTGGGGAAGAACCCTTTTTAAAGGGTTTTTCTCAGAGAAGGCTTCCCCCTAAAGGGCCGCGGCCCGTCTCCCCATCGCATCACGGTTGACAATGCCCGCGTTGGTAAATTAAACTTAGTTAGGAGGTTATTTTATTATGTACGAGATAGTAGAGAAACGGGTTCTAGCTCCTAACATCAGTTTATTTAAGGTAAAAGCTCCCCGGATTGCCTTAAAGAGGAAGCCGGGCAACTTCGTGGTCGTTCGCATCGATGAGAGGGGGGAGAGAATCCCCTTGACCATAGCCGGCGCCGACATCAAAGAGGGCACCATAACCATTGTCACCCAGGAGGTAGGTCGCACCACCAAGCAGATGGTGGCCATGGAGCCCGGGGATGCCTTTCAGGACGTTGTCGGCCCTTTGGGGAAGGCCACTCATATCGAGAATTATGGCACCGCGGTTACGGTCTCCGGGGGCTACGGGGTAGCCGCGGTGGTCCCTATTGCCGAGGCCTTCAAGGCCGCGGGGAGCTACGTTATTTCCATAATCGGGGCCCGCAATAAAGAGCTGGTTATTCTCGAGGAAGATATCCAGGCGGTGAGCCACGAGGTTCATATATCAACCAACGACGGCAGCTACGGTCAGAAGGGGTTAGTTACTGACGTGCTTAAACATATTATCGAAGGGGAGCGAAAGGTCGGTTTCGTCATCGCGGTAGGCCCGACGCCCATGATGAGGGCAGTTTCGGAATTGACCCGTCCTTATGCCATCAAGACCATGGTCAGCCTTAACTCCATAATGGTGGACGGCACCGGGATGTGTGGTTCCTGCCGGGTTACGGTGGGTGGGCAATCGAGATTTGTCTGCGTCGATGGTCCTGAGTTCGATGGCCATGAAGTTGACTTTGACGAGATGGTCAAGCGTCAAAAGATGTACTTGGACGAGGAGAAGCGGGCGCTGGAGGAGTATTTGCATGGATAGAGGGTCAAAAGGGAAAAAGAATATCGAGCGGTTGAAGATCCCCCGGCAGCGGATGCGGGGGCAGGACCCCAAGGTCAGGATACATAATTTTGACGAGGTTCCCTTTGGCTACTCATCGGAGCAGGCGGTGCTGGAGGCCACGCGTTGCCTGCAGTGCAAGAAGGCACCCTGCATATCCGGCTGCCCGGTGGAGATAGACATTCCCGCGTTTTTGGAGTTGATTGAGGAGGGGGATTTTCTTGCTGCCGCGGCCAAGGTCAAGGAAGCCAATGCGCTGCCTTCCATCTGTGGCCGGGTATGTCCCCAGGAGGAGCAGTGCGAGCTGATCTGCATAATTGGGAAAAAGGGCGAGCCGGTTAATATCGGCAAACTGGAAGCCTTCGTGGCCGACTACGAGAGGAAGACGGGTAAAGTGACCGTGCCCGATATAGCTCCCTCTACCGGGAAGAGGGTGGCCATAGTCGGCTCTGGCCCGGCGGGCCTGACCGCGGCCAGCGAACTGGCCAGGATGGGCCACGAAGTGACCGTTTTCGAGGCGTTACACATGCCGGGCGGCGTGCTGGTTTACGGCATTCCCGAGTTTCGTTTGCCCAACGATATAATCGAGCAGGAGTTGACTATCCTGGAAAAGATGGGCGTGAAGATCATAGTTAATTCTGTTATCGGCAAGATTGATACCATAGATGAACTGCTGACCAATGGATTCGATGCCGTCTTTGTAGGCGCGGGCGCGGGCCTGCCCTACTTCATGAATATCCCCGGGGAAAACTTGAACGGTGTCTACTCGGCTAACGAATTCTTGACCCGGATTAATCTAATGGGTGCTTACCGCTTCCCCGAGTACATGACCCCGGTTAAGGTGGGCAAGCGGGTGGCGGTCATCGGCGGTGGCAACACCGCCATGGACGGGGCCCGGAGCTCGCTTCGCCTGGGGCCGGAAGAGGTGCGCATCATCTACCGGCGTACCCGCGCCGAAGCCCCGGCCCGGGATGAAGAGATTGAGCATGCCATTGAGGAAGGGGTTATCTTTCAATTTCTCACCGCTCCCACCAGATACCTAGGCGATGAAGAAGGCTGGCTCACGGCTATGGAGATCCAGAAGATGGAGCTGGGAGAGCCCGATGCCTCAGGTAGGAGACGGCCGGTGCCCATCCCTGGTTCCGAAGAGATAGTGCCGGTAGACACGGTAGTGGTGGCCATCGGTTTCGGCGTCAACCCCCTCATCCTTGACTCGACACCGGATATGTCCATCAGCCACCGGGGGGTCGTTTTGGTGGATGAAGAGACCGGCATGACCTCCAAACCGGGTGTCTTCGCGGGAGGCGATATCATCACCGGTGGGTCTACCGTCATCCTGGCCATGGGCCAGGGCAAACGCGCCGCCCGGGGCATTGACCGCTACTTAAAAGGCGAAATCACCAAGGCTGAGATAAAAACTCCTTGACCCTCCAAGAAATAGCTCGATTAGTGAGAAGCCATGAATCGGCTTTACGCCAGCAGCTGGCCGAGGCACGGGCCGGTCTGTTCAGATTTCCCGACGGCAACTGCCAGGTAATCGGTGACCTGGAGCTGGGGAGCTATCCTGAAGGCGCGGAAACTATATATATCTTCGCCAACCAAGCCGATTTGGATGCCTTTTTCCGCTTCGTTGATGGTTTAAGCTGAGCCCTTCCAAGGGGACGGGGCCAGAAGGGTTTTGTGGGGGAAACCCTTTGAAAAGGGTTCTCCCCCACACCCCCTTCCTAAACTTTGGGTTATGTTTGGATTGGCGCGGTAGCGCCAATCCAAACAGACTAGCTCGGGGTTAGGGGGTTCCCGGGGGAGGGGCCCTCGGCCCCGTCCCCCGGGAAAGATCACCCATGTCTCGTAACAAGATACACTTTTGCTCTATTTCCTTGACAGTCCTTTGGCTGTCTGCTAATTTGCTGGCCAGACCTCGCGCAGTCCACATATCTTTCTACAAATAACAGGAGGGAGTAAGCCATTAAGCGACACTTCTTTCTTGCTGGTCTGGTGGTCTTGGTGCTGTCTCTGCTGGTGCCATGGAAAGGTCAAACAGCGGAAAAGATAAATTTCGGCACCGCGGTTAAGATGTCGCCCGAGTACTATCTGACTATGCCCGCCGCGCAGGAGCAGGGATTTTGGAAAAAGAACGGCCTGGACGCACAGTGGGTTCCCATGCGGGGCTCAGGCACCCTTTACCGGACGGTGGCTGCCAGGGAGATAAAGGTGGGCGCGTCTCCCGGTGTCTCCTTCATTCAGGCGGCCGGTAGGGGAATACCGGTGTTGATAATATCCACCCTGGAAACAAGCCAGTCTTTCCATGGCTGGGTCCTCAAGAATAGCCGGTTTAAGCGGGCCGACGATTTGAAAGGAAAACCGGTGCGGGTGGGTATACCCAGAATCGGGGGAGCTCTTACGCCTATGGCCTGGCCCTCTCCAAGATAATGGGCTTAGAGGTGAAGTTCGTGGCCGTCGGCGGCCTGGCGGAAGCAGTGGCCAGCCTGAGAAGCTGCCCCCGGTTAAGGCTCTGCTTGTGACAGAATTCACCCGGTGAGCCGGGCTAGAGGCACTAGCGGGATGATAAGGGAAGTTTCCCAAAGGACAAGAGGGGATGGACTGTACTGCCAGCCAGACGGTTGAGACTGACGTACTGGTCATCGGGGGCGGTTGTGCCGGTTGCTGGGCCGCGCTTAGCGCGCGCCAGCTGGGCAAGCGGGTCACCCTGGTGGATAAGGGGGTGGTGGCCCGGAGCGGCGACATGCTTTATTGCCACAATACCATTGCCCCGATGCCCGAGGAGGAGCTGGAAGGCTGGCTCGAGGACTGGGTGCGCCATACCGAGTACCTGAGCGACCAGGCTAGCCTGGAGGTACTGCTTAGAGAGAACGGCCACAGGCTGGCCGAGTTAGAGGCCTGGGGTGCCCCGTTCGAGAGGGATGCCCAAGGTAACATCGTCCGGGGACTGGGCCGGGGGCATGTGGTGAGCCGGGTGGTTTATTATGATGGTCGGTTGCTGATGGAGGTAATGAAAGAGCGACTCAAAGAGCTGGGGGTGGATATACGGGAAAGGATTATGGCAACCGACCTTATAACCTCGGACGGCCATTATCCCACCAGGGAACGAGTGGTGGGCGCACTGGGGCTGCATACCCGCAATGGCAGGTACTTCGTCTTCAAGGCCAAGGCGGTGGTAGTTGCTACCGGCTTATTCGGCGCTAAGCTCCACTTCGCTTTTGCCGACAACCTCACCGGGGACGCCCAGGCCATGGCCTTCAGGGTGGGAGCGGAATTGACCGACCTGGAATTCAGCTTCAGCCCCGACTTTACCGCTTATAAGGACGGGGTGATCCTGGGCATCAGCCTGATTCAATTTCAGACCCTGGGTGCCTATCTGGTCAACCGGTCGGGTGAGCGGTTCATGAAAAAGTACGCGCCAGAGCGTCTGGAGCGGCGTTCCAGCATCGGCACCCTGGTTCAAGCCATCAGCAAGGAGATAATGGAGGGCCGGGGGCCGGTTTACTTTGATATGAGGCATCTGGGAGCTGAGGGCCTGGCCCTGACCCGCAGAATTATCCCGGTTACCGTGATTGCCTTGGAGACGGCTAATATCGACCTGGCTAATGAGATGGTCGAGGTTCGGCCGCTGGTGCCGATGTTGGGCGGCCATGGCAGCGGTGGGATCAGGATAAACATTGATGGCCAGACCAATGTCCCTGGCCTTCTGGCAGCCGGCATCTGTTCCAAGTTTCCCGGCTGCAGTGAGGTGCTTTCCGGGGGCTTCGTGGCCATGTGCAACGTGGTCGGGTACCGGGCCGGCCAGCGGGCAGCTGATTTTGCCGACCGGGTGGAGGAGTTCCCGCTCAATGAGGGACATCTGAATAAACTGCGGGACGAGCTCCTTGCCCCTTTGTCCCGGGCTGACGGTTTAGCGCCTGAGGAGGTCTATTTTCGGTTGAACAAGATGCTGGTACGTCCTGAATACAGCATAATTAAGACCGAGGAAAAGATCGACGAGATTATTGAGGAGATCAGAAGGACGGCCAGGGAAGACCTTCATCGGATTCGGGCCAAAGACGTCCACCAGTTGGTAAAAGCCAATGAGGCTCGTAACTTCGTTCAGCTTCTGGAGCCGGTCTATATTTGTGCCCGGGAGCGCAAGGAGAGCCGGCTCAGCCATTACCGGAAAGACTATCCCTTCCGGGATGATGCCGACTGGCTGAAGTGGGTGGTGGTGAAGAAGGAGGACGGTCTTATCAGTGTCAGGCATGAGCCGATACCACTTAAGGCCAACCGCATTAAGCTTGAAGAGCGGCGGCGAATACCGGCGCCCATTCAGTTTAGCTAGGTTTCAAAAAAGGGGTATACCCCTATGAATGAATTCGCGGTAGTGGGTCGCAGTCTGCCCCGGCTGGAGGCGCCAGCCAAGGCCACCGGCAATGCCCAATATGTTGCCGACCTCAGGGTAAGGGGGATGCTCCATGTCAAGGTGTTGCGATCCCCTCTGCCCCATGGCCGGGTGGTGAATGTGGATGTATCCAGGGCGCAAAGAATGCCAGGGATAAAGGCGATCATAACCGGCCAAGACGTTCCCCATATTAAGAGCGGCGTGTGCATGCCCGACGAATGTCTGCTGGCTTGGGACAAGGTGCGCTATATCGGCGATGAGGTGGCCGCACTGGCAGCTGAGTCAGAGGAGGCGGCCGAGGAAGCCCTGGAATCTATTTCCGTCCAGTACGAGGAGTTACCCGGCATCTTTGACCCCGAGGAGGCGTTGAAGCCAGGCGCGGTCCCTATCCACGAAGGGGGCAACGTGGCCTATCATTTCCACTACCACCGGGGCGATATTGAAAAAGGATTTCGAGAATGCGACCATGTCTTTGAAAGCCGCTACCGTACCCAGACCAACCACCAAGGCTATATCGAGCCCTGGGGCTGCCTGGCCGAGGCCGACCCCATGGGCCGGGTCACCCTTTGGGGCGGGTTTCAGAACGTGTACCAGATCCGGGAGATGCTGGCCGAAGCGGTGGGCATGGAGGAGAATCAGCTCCGGGTAATTCAGGCGTATCTTGGCGGCGGTTACGGGGGAAAGGTTGCCTGCGGCAATGCCACATTGGCCGTCCTTCTGGCTCAAAAGGCTGGCCGCCCGGTCAAGCTGGTAAATACCAGGGAGGAGGAGCTGCGCGCGGGCCGGCCCCGGCCTGCGGGAATAATTGAGCAGAAGATCGGTTTTAAGAAGGATGGGACCCTGGTGGCCCGGCAGGTAAGGGTGGTTGCCGATTGCGGGGCCTATGCCGGTCTTACCCCGCCGATAACTCGTTCCATGGCCATGCGGGCGGAGAATCTATATCGGTTTTCCCACCTTAAGGGGGAAGGATTCACGGTATACACCAACAAGACGCCCAATAGTGCTTGCCGAGCCTTTGGCACCTCCGAAGGACACTTCGCGCTGGAGACCAAGATAGATGAGATCGCCGAGTTCTTAAATATGGACCGGGTAGACTTAAGGATGAAGAATATGGTCCAGACAGGTGATGTTACCAAGCATGGTTGGAGGATCACCAGTTGCGAGTTAGCCAGTTGCCTAAAAGAGGTGGCCGATCGGGCTGGTTTCGGGAAAGGGAAGAAGAAGCCGGGCCGGGGCCTGGGTTTGGCCTGCGGCATGCATCACTCGGGGGATAGGGAGATTTACAATTTCGATGGCTCTTCCGCGTTTATAAAGCTGGACCGGGATGGCAAGGTCAGCTTGATCACCGCCGAAGCTGATATCGGCCAGGGTGCCTGGTCGGTCCTGGCTCAGATCGGGGCCGAGGAGCTGGGCGCTCGCCTGGAGGACTTTCGGGTTTCCCTTCCGGATACAGATATAGCCCCGTACGGGCTGGGGGCTTACGCCGCCCGGGTGACTGTCTTCGGCGGTAACGCGGTCCGGCTGGCCGCGGCCGATGCCAAGGAGCAGTTGCTTAAGGTGGCCGCCGAGCTGCTGGAGGCCCATCCGGCTGACCTGGAGGCCAGGTATAGCAAGGTATTCGTGCGCGGGAGTCCTGACCGGTCTGTCTCTTTCGCTCAGGTGTGTAACGCGGCCATCTATCGCCAGGGTGGCGGGCCTATCCTTGGCCGGGGAACCTACGACCCGCCCAGCGAGATGCCCAACGAGGAGACTCACTACGGCAATCTGGCCGTCTGTTATCCCTTCTCGGCCCGGGTGGCCGAAGTCGAGGTGGATGAGAATACCGGTCAGGTGAAAGTCCTTTCGTTGATCACCGCCGACGATATCGGACAGGTCATAAATCCAGCCGGTGCCCAGGGGCAGATCCAGGGCGGTGTCAGCCAGGGCCTGGGCCTGGCCTTGATGGAGGAGATGGTCTGGGACGGCGGAAACCTGATTAACGCCAACCTGGCCGACTGCCGATTGCCCACCGCGGCTGACCTACCCCCTATCCAGCCCCGGTTCGTGAAAAGCTATGAACCTCAAGGACCCTTCGGGGCCAAATCAGCCAGCGAGGTTTCCATCGTGGCGGTGCCCGCGGTAATCGCCAACGCCATCTACGATGCGGTGGGGGTGAGAATCCGGGAACTTCCCATCACGCCGGAAAGGGTCTTGAAAGCTATTAGAGAGAAGAGGCAACAAGTAAGGCCGACTGAGTAATTTCCCACCAAGGGGACTCGCTGGCCCGATCCCTCTCGGAGTTACCTGAGTTAAACCCTCCCCCTAGCCCCTTCCTGGTCTGTTTGGATTGGCGCGGCCGCGCCAATCCAAACATAACCCAAAGTTTGGGAAGGGGGTGTGGGGGACAACCCTTTTTAAAGGGTTTCCCCCCAATCTCTTGCCTTCCCAGGGGCCTGCGGCCCCGTCCCCCGGGAAGGATCGCCTTTCAATAAAGAAGGCGGGAAATTTTCTGTTTACTCCTCGATTCAAAATTGATAGTATGTCTCAGTTTGACTCTTCGGGTCTTAATTGTTTCTATAGCCTAAACCAGCAGTTGTTAGATGGGAAAGGGAGCGCGATGTATGTGGGAGAAGACATCCCCAGAGTGGATGGCGTAGAGAAGGTGACCGGGCAGGCGGTTTACGGGGTGGACCTGAAGATGCCCGGTATGCTCTATGGCAAGGTGTTACGCAGCCCCTTCCCCCATGCCCGGATACGGCACATTGACGTAAGCAAAGCCGCCCGCCTGGCGGGGGTTAAGGCCACGGTCAGCGGGGGCGAGTTTCAAGAAGAGCCTTACGGCACTGATATCAAAGACAGCTATTTTCTGGCGGTGGACAAGGTCCGTTACCAGGGCGAGCCAGTGGTCGCGGTGGCCGCGACCTCGGAGGAGTTGGCTGAGGAAGCCGTCTCCTTGATCGAGGTGGAATATGAGGAATTGGAGGCCGTCTTTGACCCCGCACTGGCCATGCAGCCGGATGCCCCCCTTGTTCACGAAAAACTGGCCAGCTATCATCACGGACCATCCCTCAATCCGGTCTCGGGCACTAATATTTGTAATCATTTCAGGCTGCGCCATGGGGATATCCAGAAGGGCTTTGAGGACGCTGACCTGGTGTTGGAAAATACATACCGTTTTCACAAGGCCCAGCACTGTCACATGGAGCCTCACGCCGCGCTGGCCAAGGCCGAGTCCTCGGGCAAGATCACCATATGGACCTGCACCCAGGCTCCCTACCGGCAGCGGGCCGAGCTGGCGGAGTCTTTGGGGATGCCCTTCAATAAGATCAGGGTTATTGCCAGCCGGTGCGGAGGAGGATTCGGGGCCAAGGGCTCACTGAAGTTGGAACCTCTGGTCGCCTTGCTCTCGTTAAAGTCGAATTATCGCCCGGTGAAGATGGCTATGACCCGGACGGAGGAGTTCATGGCCTCGGTTGCCCGCCATCCCGTGCTGGTGGAGATGAAGACTGGTGTTAAGAAGGACGGACGTCTAACCGCCAGCCAGGTGAGGATGGTCTGGGATACCGGCGCTTATTCGGAAAAAGGGGAGGTCGTTTCCCGCAATGCCGGCTATTCCGCGGGCGGCCCTTATCAGATTCCCCATGTTAAGGTTGACTCCTATTGTGTGTACACCAATACCTTGACCTGTGGGGCGTTTCGAGGCTTTGGCATGCCTCAGGTAACCTGGGCGTTAGAGCAACAAATCGATGTCGTAGCAGAGGAACTGGGCATTGACCCAGTCCAGTTGAGGGTCATTAATGGGGTAGAGGAGGGCTCAATCAGTGCCACTGGGGAGGTCCTGCGCAGCGTGGGGTTGAAAGACACCTTGAAAAAAGCCGCTCAGGCCATTGCTTGGGAAGAAAAACCGCCTCGCCCTAACCGGGGAAAAGGAGTAGCCAGCTGCCACAAGAATACGGCCACCGGAACCAGTTCCTCGGCGTTTGTCAAGATCGATGAGGATGGGACGGTCAGTGTCATGACCAGTGCATGCGAAATCGGTCAGGGCTCCAATACGGTTTTGGCCCAGATGGCCGCGCAGGAACTCGGCCTGCCTCTGGAAGCAATTACCTTGGTAGATCCTGATACTGACATAACCCCGTTTGACTTCGGCACTGTGTCCAGCCGAATAACCTTCTTTACTGGGAACGCGGTTCTGTTAGCCATTGAGGAGGCCAAGGAGCGTCTGCTGGAGTTGGCCGCTCAGAAGTTGGAGGCCAACCCCGAAGACCTCAGCATGGCTGGCGGCCGTGTTTACGTGAAGGGCAGCCCGCAAAGAGGTCTCAGCTTAAAAGAGATTTTCGAACCCAGTCGGCGTCACGGGCTAAGGAGGGGATATGTGCTCGGCCGGGGGTCTTATACTCCACCGGATGACGTCCTTCCTGACCCTGAGACCGGACAAAGCCCCAAGCCCACTGCCTTCTGGATGTACGCCACTCACGCGGCGGAAGTAGAGGTTGATCCGGAAACGGGCCAGATAAGCCTGACCAGAATAACCGCCGCCCATGATTTGGGCCGAGCCATAAACCCAGCCAGCTGTCACGGTCAGATTCAGGGTTCCTTGGGCTTCGGGATATTCGCCGCGCTGGAGGAAGAGCTTGTTACCGACCAGGGCAAGGTAATCAATCCCTCACTGCTGGATTACCATCTCCCCACCTCTTTGGACCTGCCCGAAATGGTCATCGACCTAGTCGAAGTTCCCCATCCTGATGGCCCCTATGGGGCAAAAGGTTTGGCTGACGCGGCGGTGGCTCCGACAGCCCCGGCTATCGCCAACGCGATTTTCGATGCAATTGGCACGCGAATATATGATACTCCGATTACCGCGGAGAAAGTTTTCTTGGCTTTAAAAGCAAAAGGAAGGAGGAATCGATGAAGAATCTTCGCGACTTTCTGGAAAACCTGGAGAAGGATTACCCCGAGGAGATAATCAGGGTTTCCAAGTTGGTTGACCCTGAATTTGAGCTGACCACCGTCTTGTGGAAGCTGGAGCAGCTCGGGCTTTTCCCGGCTGTTATATTTGAAAACGTCAAGAATATGGCTGGCCAAGCCAGTAAGATACGGGTGGCCTCTAATGTTTTCGCCACCCGAGGAAAAGTTGCCTGCGGGCTCGATCTGCCCAATGAAAAATGGAAGATGGAAGTCACCATGGAATATTATCGACGTCACCTTAATCTCATCAAGCCCAAAATGGTGGATAAAAAGGATGCGCCGGTTAAAGAAAATGTAAGGACTAAGGATAAGGTGGATTTGCATGAATTGCCCGTGGTCACTCACCACGAGATGGATTCAGGCGCCTACTTCACCATGCCGGTAGTGGCCAAGGACCCGGACACCGGCGCGTATAATTGCTCCTTCCAGAGGATGTGGGTAAAGAGCAAGAACGAGACCGGCATCTCCATAGCCCCCCGCCATCTGTGGGATTATTTCGTCCGCTACGAAGCTCAAAAAAAACCTATGCCCATTGCCGTGGTGCTTGGCCACCATCCGGGCTTTGTCTTGGGAGGCATGGCCTCGGTACCCATCGAGACCGACGAGTACGAGGTTATCGGCGGGTTATTGAACGAACCGCTGCGTCTCACCCCTTCGGAAACCTGGGGGGAGGACTTCCTGGTGCCGGCTGATGCCGAGGTGGTGGTGGAGGGAGAGGTGCTTCCCGGCGTGCGCAAGGTGGAAGGGCCGTTCGGCGAGTTTACCGGCTATTACGGTGGCCAGCGCCTGAACCCGGTGGTAAATGTTACCGCCATCACCTTCAGGAACGACGCTATACTCCAGACCATCTTTCTAGGCCACCCCGACATCGATCATCTTATGGCGGTACCTATCGAGGGGGATATATACACCGCGGTGAAGCCTTGCGTGCCCACCGTCAAGGCGGTATACGTACCCTCCTCGGGCAAGTGCTATAATTGTTATATTTCCATGAAAAAACCTTGGGAGGGCGCGGCCAGACTGGCGGGCATGGCTGCCATCCCCACCCATGACTTCGTGAAGCATGTGATCGTAGTAGATGATGATATTAACATCTACAAAGAGGAAGAGGTTATGTTCGCCTTTGCTACCCGGGTGCAGGGAAGCGAGGACATAGAGGTCATAAAAAACGTTCGGGGAAACATCCTCGACCCCTCATCCACCCGCTCCCCCTTATGGGACAATGTCATTATCGACGCTACCAAGCCGGTATCGCGGGCGTTTGAGACTCGGGTGAACCTGCCCCAGTCGGTCATAGACAAGCTGGAGCTGACCGACTTTATAACTCAAGATGTATTAAATAAGCTGAGGTAAAGGGTAGGTAGCCGGGAAAATATTAAATTGGCTTCCAGCTAGCCCCCTTCGGTCAGCTGGCCCATGCTGGGGGGAGCCTCCCCTTTATTTACAAGGGCTAACGGATTGGCGGAGGGAGGGTGAAACATGCGCTGGGCAAAAAAGCTGGTGGCCCAATAAACGTCACACTAACTGATGGGGGGGAAAATGAATAGCTGGCTTAGGCTGATAGGGTTGGCAAGTCTGGTCTTTGTATTCTCCCTCGGCTTTGCCTCCTGGGCCGTTTCTCAAGGGACGCCCAAGGTAAAATTTGGCACGGCGGTTAGGACCAGTTACCGGTACATGCCGCTCAGGGTCATGTTGGATAAGGGGCTCGACGTTAAGCATGGGGTCAAGGTGGACTGGGTCCCGCATAAGGGTGGAGCCGCGCTAACGACCAGCTTCGCCTCAGGGGCGATAAAGATCGGCAACACCTCCTTCTTCGGCGTGGTTCGGGCCCGGCTGAAGGGGATTCCCGTAAAGTTAATCGGCACCATAAGCCCGCTCACCACCGGTGTGGCGGTGACGCGCGATTCCCCGCTAAGAAAGAAGGAGGATTTAAAGGGAAAGACGCTGAGCTTCACCAGAACTGGAAGCATGAGTCATGCCTTTGCCCTCTGGCTGGCCAAAGACCAGGGCTGGCAGCTGGGCAAGGGCGGGGACTTTAACATAATCTCCCTGGGGGGATACCGGACCGCCGCGGCCACATTGGTAGCCGGCAAGGTGGACGCGGCCACTATGCCTGACGCGCTGTTGATATCCTTGCTGGCCAAGAAGCGAGCCCGGCCGCTTTTCTGGTGGAACGATGTCCTGCCGATCACCCTGATCGTGGAATCGCTGGTGGGCACCGAGAATTATCTGGCCCAGAACCGAGAGGTAGTAGCCAGGACCCTGAAGGCCCACTTTAGCGGCCTGGATTACATGCTGGATAATCCCGAATACAGTATTGCTAAGACCATGGAGTGGTTCAATCTGCCCCGGGCGGCGGCCAAACAGCTTTACCAGCAGGCGATAGTGAAGTTGATGTGGAGGGATGGGGCGATAAGCAAAAGCCTGGTGGAAGGGAACATCCGCTGGTTGATGGGCCAGGGGCTGTTGAAGGGACGGCCGGTCTCCTTTGACGAATTAGTCCACAAGGGGTTCGTCCCGATAAAGCCGTAGTGAAAGGGGCATGTGCCCACTCTCTGGAAACATCATATAAGGAGGTTAAACCATGGAAAGATGGCTTAAGTTGATGTTGGTGCTGGTAAGTTTTAGCCTGGCATTGAGCTTGGGAATTAGCTCCTTGGCCCTTTCTCAGGAAATGACCAAGGTGCGCTATGCCACCGCGGTCAGGACCAGTTACACCTACATGCCGCTCAGGGTCATGTTGGATAAGAAATTTGACATTAAGAATGGTATCAAGGCAGAGTGGGTGCCTCATAAAGGTGGAGCCAGCCTGACCACCAGCTTCGCCACCGGCGCGATAAAGATCGGCTCCACCTCCTTCTTCGGTACCGTTCGGGCTCGGGGTAAGGGGGTTCCTATTAAGATAATAGGCACCATAAGTCCGCTCACCACCGGCGTAGGGGTTAAGTACGATTCCCGGCTAAGAAAGAAGGAGGACCTGAAGGGAAAGACCATAAGCTTCACCAGGACGGGGAGCATGACCCATGCTTTGGCCCTCTGGCTGGCCAAATCGCAAGGCTGGAAGGTGGGGAAGGGTAAGGACTTTAACGTAGTCTCCCTGGGTGGATACCGGACCGCGGCCGCAACGATGGTGGCAGGAAAGATAGAGGCCGCCTCGCTACCTAATACCATACTGATGTCCTTGGTGGCCAAGAAGCGAGCTCGGGTATTTTTCTGGTGGAAAGATGTCCTGCCCATCACCCTGATCATGAACGTGTTGACAGCCAGAGAGGACTACTTAGCCA
>JAZFTZ010000003.1:0-3066 GCA_036446955.1 Thermodesulfobacteriota bacterium | reverse complement strand
GTCGACAACGGCTTGAGTATGACACAGTTGTTGGCTAAGTGGCTGATAAATAAGGCAACTATCACACACCCAGGGCTTAACCCCGCCCAACTGACTTAGCACGATTATTTATATAAGAAATATAATATAAATACCAATACTAGTACTTGTCAGGGGGTCACCCGGTGACCCCCTGTGGAGGATGTTCTTACGGCCACCCCCTATAAACCTCATGTAGTTTCGAGGTTAGGTGCACCCCCCGCCCCGAGCAGGAAGCCTGTTAAAGATATCATTCTTGTCCCAAACAATGCCTGCCCGACTACTGGCTGGCATATATCGGGAATATGGTACAATAGTGGTGTTGACACCATATAAGAAGCGGCCCCATGCTGCGGGCAAGCAAAACGTGGGGCCAAACCCAACAAGGGGTTTACTATCATCTTATTCTCGTACCACACCGATAAATCTGTCAAGCGTTTATTGATCGACTTCAGGCTCTTTAGGCAATAACATACCATATCTTCACCGCCCGTCCCCTGGGAAAGCCTTTGCCAAGGTACCCCTTTAAAAACTTGACAAACCCAAGCGGGAATGGGTATGAAAGTCGTATTTCTTCACATCCTGGTGTCCTCTCTGAGCAGGGCCAGCGAGCCTCGCCCAGCACTCATTTAATAGTTATCTCTCCCACCATGCCCCTTTCCTTATGTCCGGGTATTCGGCAGTAAAGCAAAAAGCGGCCGGTTTGGATGGGCACGAAGAACCACTCGGCCGATTGTCCCGGTAGCAGCTCAATTTCCCTTATAGCGCCCTTCACCTCCATGCCGCTGCCTTGAACTTTCCTGGTCCAAACCGCGGCTGCGAACTCCAGGGAGGTAAAGTAATGATTCTGTGAGCTGGGGTTGGTTAACACCAGCTTGTACAGCTTTCCGGTCTCGAAACTGAGCTTAGAGGGAGAAAAGGCGAGATTATTTTTCTTGCTGCCCAACATCACCTTGACTGTGATGGGCGGCTGCTTACTTAAGTTGCCCGCGGCGCGGGCCCCAAAGGGCAAAGTCAATAAGATAGCGCCCAGCACCGCCGCTATTGTTTTTGGCTTCATGATGCTACCTCCCGGGGCAGATAAGCCTCTACATCTCATGGGAAACCCTTTAAAAAGGGTTGCCCCGCACTCCCCTTCTAAAGTTTATCCTGGGTCTGGGGGAGAACCTTTTTCGAAAGGTTTTCCCCCAGGCAAGGTTTCCGCCACTAATCGGCTATTGCTGGTATCCAGTCCTCGGCAAGCAGCTTATCGGGATCGCTGAAAATAGCTAGGCATAGATTTACCTCCTTATATTGGGGTCCCTCAGAATCCGGCGGCCACAATCACGCCACAGAAATATTATCGAGCGTGAGGGCAACCGCAATTCCTTATCTGATTCCCTTAGCAAACCTAAGGCTAGTTAACGACTTGGCAGAAACTGAACCTGCTCTTACAGAAAAATCTAACACCACCCGCCAATTTGTCAAGCCCTTTTTAGTCTCCCCTGGACCCCCTAGCCCCTAGGTTATCTGGATGGGCGCTACCGCGCCCATCCAGAGCCAACCCAAAGTTTGGGAAGGGGGTGCGGGGGAGAACCCTTTACAAAGGGTTTCCCCCAAGCTCTTGCCTTTTCAGGGGCCCGCGGCCCTGTCCCCCTGGAAGGTTTAGGTTTCTCCCACAAACTCACGCTGGGGATGTGCTGGTGAAGTTGAATTGGCGTATTTTTATAGCCGGCACCACGCAGGAGCCGAAGCCGTCGGATATAGATTTACGTTGTCGGGATATGGCCTGTACTTTTTTCAGCGCGTCAAGGATATTTTGCGTGAAGCGCAGATCGTTTACCCTGGCCACCGGTTTCCCTTTTTCTATCAGATAGGTCCCATCCCGGGTCATTCCGGTGATCAGCGTGTTACGGAAATCGACCACGTTGGTGTAATGGAAACGACTTACCAACAACCCCCGCTTCATATCCCTGACCATGGCTGAGGGCGAGTCCTTTCCTGGCGCCATGACTAAATTCACCGGCATAGGGCCGCAACCACCATCAAAATAGGCTGCGTGGCCGGTGGATGATACACCGCCTTTGGCGCCGGTCTTTGAGTCATGCACCATCCCTTTGGCTATACCTTTCTCGATCAAGACCACTTTCTCTTTTAACACCCCTTCCCTGTCGAACAGCGGTCCCAGGCTGGCCCGGTGGCGGGCGTCATCCCACAGGGTTATCGACTCCGAGGCTACTTTCGTCCCCAGCCTGTGGTTGAGAAAACTCCTTCCCTCTTGATAGGCCTTGGCGCCAAAACCCAGATAGCCTAAGAAATCCATCAGGGTAGCCACTGCCTCCGGCTCCAAAACAACGTCATATTGGCCCGGCTCGATGGTCAGGCAGCCGCTGATCTTGAGTCTTTTGACCGCGCTCCGGGCCAGTCCCCGGCAGTTAATCCCCT
This sequence comes from Thermodesulfobacteriota bacterium, assembly GCA_036446955.1. Lineage (GTDB taxonomy): Bacteria > Desulfobacterota > JAZFTZ01 > JAZFTZ01 > JAZFTZ01 > JAZFTZ01. The sequence goes on along the minus strand of JAZFTZ010000003.1, from coordinate 624 downwards.
GGACGGCTCTTTTAGCCGAGGAGACCCAGGTGGTCAAACCTTGATCCTCCACCACTGAGTTCAAGATGGCCCAGCTGAACCTCCCCCAGGTCTGGATTCCCTGGGAATTGGCCAGCGCGATCTCAGTTACGGTAGTCTCCAGCGCGCCCGAGGCATGCCGACCGCTAAGCTGACCTATAAACTCCTTCACCAATCGGGCTCGTTTGGCCGGAGAGCAGCTGTAGGTATCGTTATCGAAGCGAGAGATTAGCAGCCGACCAGCTCGCGCGGGGAAACCCGGGAAATCAGGGTCAGGGATACCGGCTCGAGCCGAGTCCATCGCCTTTTGGCAACAGCGGGTTATCTGGGCGGGAACCAGCCGGTTGGTTGTTGCCTGGCCGACTCTCTGGCCCAGGGCAACTCTTACCTCCAGCACCCGGTCTTGATGGGACACATTCTGGTGAATACAGTTATCCGCGAACCGGGTCAGGCCGGTGAAGGTACTGATAAGGCAGGCCTCACTCTGGTGAGCTCGAAGACAGGAGCTGATCGCCCGGCCGACTATTTCAAGCGCATCTTGTTTCATTCTTCTTATTTATTCATCCAAAGAAGGCGGCTAACCCGTGCCCACCTGCACGTTTCTGA
>JAZFTZ010000002.1:0-5520 GCA_036446955.1 Thermodesulfobacteriota bacterium | reverse complement strand
GATCTTTGAAAGCATTCTGGGCTTATGGCGCATCACTCCTCCATTTTCGGTGGCATAGTTTCGGCTCCCAGATTCTAGTCAGCATTATTCACACCAACTTTTGGTTTTTCTGCCCCCGGCATATCGAACTGCCAAGCCCTTCTCAATCAGGACAGCCGCCAGGTCCTTCCCATCGGCCACTACGTCGGCCAGGATGCGGAAGTACTTACCGCGCCCCACATCCACCAGGTCAATCCGGCCGGCCTGAGACAGCATCTGATTAACCAGCTTCTTGGCCTCCCTGGCCAGGGCTTTTTCCCGAGTTCACTTCCCCTTTATCTCGGGGGTATCTATACCCCGGAACCGGACAGCGATCCTCTTCCCCAGCAGAGGATGGACATAGGGGATGTCGAAAGTGCAGGTATCCCCATCGTAGCAGCGAATGAATTGGACATCAGTAAAGTCCCCGTAGGTGCGGGGGGCCGGCCAGGCTGAGGAGGGGGCCAGGGATAGGGCCAGGGTAATGAGGGCGTAAACCTCCCAGGACTTGCCACGCTGGTAGATTGAGGGCATGACTACGTCCCCCTATACCGAGTGAAAAGAGTAGGGGTGGAGGGCATTCTATTTATTCACAGAAATTAGCCCGGACTACTACCCCCATCACAACCTGCATATCTCCCGCCGGTTTATTCTGGCAGTTTGCCACTGTCGAAGGCAGATGTGAGCCAGGGTTGGGATTCGCATAGGCCAACTGCTGAGTCTCCGGCGGGCGTATCCCCTTTTGCCATGCCGCTTGATTCTGCTTGTCAAGCGTCTCAAAGCCGAAAAGCCCACCAGTTAGAAAGATCACAAACAAGATAGCTCCCATCTTACCCTCCTATCGTCTTTTATTTCCAATGCCACCAGTTCTCAATGCGGCCATAGATATAGCAAACCACACTGAGAGCAACTATTACGAGGCCGACAGTGAGAAACGGCGAGGAGTAATAGCTTGCTCTCCAGAAAAGGAAGTCGACTGTATGAGGGACAGAGGCGATCCCACTAGCAGTGCCCAATATGGCGATGGCAACGCCCAGAATTATTCCCAAGCCACCTATGAGTTGTTTAGCCTTACCCTTTTTGGCTTGGGGAAGTTGGACATCCTGCATGGCCCTCCCCCTTATCCCTTCTCCTTTTTTTTCATGATCGAGGCCCAGCCACCTTCAGGTACGAGCTTCGTTATTTGCCAGCGTCTGTTTACCCCTCTTTGCAGCGTGATGATGAAATGGTCCTGTCCTGGTTTAAGACGAACCTGTTTGATCTCCCGAGTGTGTATAGTTGCCACTATGCCGGTACGGCGCACGGGGAGTGAAAATGCAGCTATAATTAGCTGGAATCGGCCTTTTTGACGAAATTCATTTAATGGGTCTTCCTCACCTGTTCCCATGATTGATTCATCTACTGCCTTAGTAATCATTTCGACCATCATTTTTTTGATCGTTGGTATAAGTAGCTTGGCCAAACCTAGCCCTATTGCCTGGCCAATCTGGCCAAACGCACCCGAGGATTGCTCTTTTTCACTTTTCTCCATGGCAGCTCCCCACACCCCATCAGCGGCGTTGGCAGATATCAAATTCAAGTCCATATACCGATGAGCTGAGGCAACGTCACGTTGTCGGATCGACAGAAGAAGAGAATAAATCGAATAAGAGGGCGTGCCCACAACGATGTAGCCGGAAATGGCAACGAGAGCAACGACGCCTGAGATCCAATAAGCTAGGGCTGGAATCCGTGGTCGGGAATTGGAGGGTTTATTCTCGGGCATGGGTTTCGACCGCTGGGGAAGCTTTGGCCTTGGGCGCTTGCTTGATAAAATCTGCCCCATCTAAGCCCATAACTTGCCCATCCCCTTTTAAGGCTTCACCAAAACCACTTTCCTAACCCATTGAACCTCCGAGGCTGCTAGGTCTTTTTCGTCAGGATAAAGAAGGGCCTCAATGGATAGAGCAGGAGCCTTGGTCACCTTGGTTCTGATTTCCAGACTGTGGCGGGTATCGGTATGGAGCATCTTATAATCTTATAAATTGTGGCTTGAGAGACAGATGCCTTGGCCGCGAGTTCGTTTTGGTTCATTCCGAGCTCGGCCATACGACTGCTAATTAGCCGTTTCACAAAGCATTTTACTCAAGGAAAATATTTTTGTCAAGCGGGCATTTTTCTTGACAAGTTTTAGGGCTATGGATGCTGATGAGGTATTGCGATTAAAGCAAATTACCGGCCTTGCGGAGTTATTTGCTGATTCCGAATTTTCGGAGGCGTGGGAGGCAATTAATGAGTAGTGATAAAAAATCCGTCCAAATCCGGGGAATCCCGGTGGACCTTTGGCGGCGAGCAAAAGTAGTAGCTGCTCAACGGGGCATCACCGTCAGGGAGTTGATAATTGAGCTGCTTAAATCATTACGGTAAATCACCCCGATATCCACTATTTTCCACGCGCCTTATTTTCCCCCTTATCCAATCACCCGTAAATCTTATCTAACTTATCGATTTTGATTGGTGCCGAAGGGGGGACTCGAACCCCCACGGACTTTCGCCCACAGCCCCCTCAAAGCTGCGTGTCTACCTGTTCCACCACTTCGGCACCGTGATTTAACCCTCTGGCTGTGGCTGAGGGGTTGTACTCGGGGCCGGTTCTTCCCCAGGAAACTCCGGAGGTTGGGCAACTGGCGCGGGCATCTCCTGGCGGGGCTGATCGGTCATGATCGTGCCGGTTGACTTTCTCGAAGACAGATAGGCCAGCGAGAGGGAAGTGAGCATAAATACGATAGCCGCGCCGGTGGTCAGCTTTCCCAGGAAGCTGGTGGGCCCCCGGCTGCCAAAGACGGTCTGGCTGGCACCGCCGAAGGCCGCGCCCAGAGAGGCGCCTTTTCCTGTCTGAAGCAACACGATCATTATCAATGTCAGGCTGACCAGCACGTGAATGGCGATAAGGATAGATGTCACCTAGTACTCCTGCCTATAAGTAATTTCAATAATTATATATCATTTTGCCGCCCGGTCATAGTTAATTATTTGAGCGAAGGAATCGGGCTGCAAGCTGGCCCCACCCACTAAGGCGCCGTCTATATCGGGCATTCTCATAAAACCGGCGATATTATCCGGGGTGACGCTGCCGCCATATAATATTCTTGTGCCCTGTGCCAGCTCCTCTCCGCAGAGCTCCTTAAGCATCTCCCGGATATAGTTTTGCGCCTCCTCGGCCTGATCCTGGCTCGCGGTCCTGCCCGTGCCTATGGCCCAGACCGGTTCGTAAGCCACCACCATCCGGCTGCCGGCAGCAAGGCCAATATCCTTAAGGCAGGCGGTGAGTTGATCCCGCAAGACAGCGAGCGTTATCCCCCCTTCCCGCTGCTGTTCGTTTTCGCCGATGCAAAGGATAGGTATGAGGCCGGCCATTAGCGCCGCGGCCAGCTTCTTGGCTATCAGCTCATCCGTCTCGCCGAAATATTTCCTTCTCTCTGAATGGCCGATGATCACGAACTGGCAGCCGACCTCTTTCAGCATCAATGCTGAGACCTCACCAGTGTAAGCTCCGGCCTCCTCCCAGAAAAGGTCTTGCGCCCCTAACTTAAAATCGGTTGATTTGGTAAGCTCTGCCACTTTGGATAAGGCCACGAAGCTGGGAATGATGACCACCTCCACCTCGGTTAACCGAGGGGCCAGCTTCATAAGCTTAAGCAGAAACTCATCCGCCTCCGGCTGGGTCTTATGCATCTTCCAGTTGGCGGCAATCAGCGGGGTTCTCACGTGGAATTCTTTTCCAGGGCCTTTACTCCGGGAAGTATCTTTCCGGCCAGAAAATCGAGAGTGGCACCTCCGCCGGTGGACACGTGACTCATCTTATCCAGCAGGTTCAACTTGCTCACCGCGGCCATGGTATCCCCACCGCCGACGATGGTGACCCCGCTGGAGCTGGCGATAGCCTGGGCCAGGGCAGTAGTGCCGGCGGCGAAAGCCTCCTTTTCAAAAAACCCCACCGGCCCGTTCCAGAATATAGTCCTGGCTTTGCTTATATCAGCCAAAAAGCTTTTCACCGTGTTCGGGCCGATATCCAGACCCTGGCAATTATCCGGTATCCCACCGGCTACCGAGCGAGGGGAAGCTTCCCGGCCAGGCTCCAAACTGGTCACTACGTGGTCCTCGGGCAGGAGCATCCTCACCCTTTTGATCAGCGCTTTGCGAATGATCTTTCCCGCTACCGGGAGCAGGTCATTTTCTACTAAGGAGTTACCCACATTTTCGCCCAGGCGTTTCAAAAAGGTATATGACATTCCCCCGCCCAACATCAAGGTATCTACCTTGTCCAGCAGTTTCTCAAGGACCTCCAGTTTGCCGGACACCTTGGCTCCGCCCAGGATAGCCACGTACGGTTTTTGGGGCTGGGTAATCAAGCTACCCAATTTCTTAAGCTCCTCTTTAAGCAAGAATCCAGCCGCTAGTTGAGGCACGAACTCGGTGATGCCGGTGACCGAGGCATGGTTGCGGTGGGTGATGCTGAAAGCGTCGTTAACATATATATCAGCCAAAGCAGCCAGGGCCTTGGCAAACTCAATGTCATTATTGGTTTCCTCATTCTTGAACCTGAGGTTTTCCAATAACATGACCTGGCCGGGGGCAAGCTTCTCGGCCAGGTCATGTACCTCAGGGCCGATCACCTGAGGCGCCATCAGCACCTCCCGACCGAGCAAGCCGGCCAGATGGGCGGCTACCGGCTTCAATGAGAGCTTGGTGTTCGGCCCATTGGGCCGCCCCAAATGCGAGGCGAGGATGAGTTTTCCGCCTTTGTTTAAGACGTGGTTAATGCTGGGTATGACGAAGCGCATGCGCAAATCATTGGCCACCTCACCGCCGTCGGTAAGGGGAACATTGAAATCAACCCTCATGAACACTCGTTTGCCCTGTATCAGTACCTGGTCCAGATATTTCATTTTGATGTCCTTCCAACAGCAGGTTATATCAACTCAGGTCCTTGGCTATCAATAACGCAAGGTCGCGCATGCGGCAGGAAAAACCCCATTCGTTGTCGTACCAGGCCAGGACTTTAACCAGTCTCTTATCCATCACTTTAGTAGTTGCGGCATCCACGATGGCTGAGTGGGGGTTGCCTTTGAAATCAATGGAGACTAAAGGCTCGTGGCATAAGTCCAGGATGCCCTGCAAAGAGCCCTTAGCCGCCTTGGCAAAGGCGTCATTGACCCCTTGCTCGTCGGTATCTTTTTTCACCTCGACAACCAGATCCACCAGGGAGACCGTGGGCGTGGGGACCCTGATCGACATACCGTCCAGCTTTCCCTTCAGCTCCGGCAGCACCAGAGCCACCGCCTGGGCCGCGCCGGTCGTAGTAGGTATCATTGACAGGGCCGCGGCTCGGGCCCGGCGAAGGTCCTTGTGAGGAAGATCCAATATTTTCTGGTCATTGGTATAGGCGTGAACCGTGGTCATAAGGCCTCGGTTGATACCGAAACTATCGAGCAAGACCTTGGCCACCGGTGCCAAGCAGTT
>JAZFTZ010000001.1:0-6858 GCA_036446955.1 Thermodesulfobacteriota bacterium | reverse complement strand
TGTCTTCCTTCCAGATCAATAACCCGGAAAACCTGGCCCTTCATAACCTCGAAAGCCCTGGCTTCACCCTTGGGTATAATAAATTCCCTCACCAGCTTCTTAGCCATTCCCTCTCCCAAAGATATGTTGCACTCCTCCGGGAATAAAAGTCAGCCGGGATCATATATGCAATAAGCCCGACCTCCAAAATTAGCATACTACCTTCCCATTCGGCAAGAGAATCAGATGAAAGTCCTCTTTAAAGGGTTTTCCCCAGAGAAGGTTACCCCCACAAAAGGGCCTCGACATTCTCAGGCTTTAGGACTAATCGCGTTCGTATATCTCGATCTTCAACGGCTTGATGGCGTAATCGTTTACCACCGTCTCCGTCTCCGGGCAAGCAGAAATGGCTACCAGCACGTCCATCTCTGCCAAGAAGTCAATATAATCACCTTTCTTCGATAAAGGAGGGTGAAACTTAAAATGACAGTTCTCATCCACCTCCACGTTCATAAAAATATTAAATGTCCCGAAGGGAACGTCATACTCGGTCAACCCGTACGGCTTTAAGGCATCGGCAATGTTCTGCTGACAATTTCGATGCTTGTCCGAGCCGTGGTAAGTCTGGTAGTACAGCCGGGTGCAACGGCCGTGTATCCAGTGGGCGCCAACTTTGTCCTCTATCACGGTCAGCATCACGTTCATTCTTGGCGGGCCGGAGTATAGCTTTTTTGCCTCCTTAAAGCTCATACCGTTGGTTGCCACGGTAACCTGCGAACTGAACTTCTCTCTGAAATCCCGCAAGCTCAAAAGGGTCATGTCCCCCACCTGTCTTCCTTCCAGATCAATAACCCGGAAAACCTGGCCCTTCATAACCTCGAAAGCTCTGCCTTCACCCTTGGTTATTACCAGCTCGTTTACAATCTTTCTGGCCATCTCTCTCCTCCCTTACGCGTCTTTCTCAAGTATATTTTCTATACCGCATTCTTGCCGCCGAATGGGGAAAACAGCCAACCATGCTAGCTTGAGATAATATACTAGATGGGAAAGAAAGGAGCCAGTGATTTCCGGCCCTTCCAACTGTCGGGATGGGCGCTGACCTGCCCATGCCGACTCAGCCCGAAGGTTGTAGGCGGGACAACAGGGAAAACCCCTTTTAAAGGGATTTCCTATACGTTAACAACAGGATTCTTTTCCATTTCTCAATGCAAGCTACACAGCCAGGCTGGTGCTTATGAAGTCAGTGAGGCAAAGGACTTGCGCATCCCTCTCCCGTCGCTCTCGGCTGAGAAAGCTGAAACAGCAGGAAGTAGGGGGAACTTTTCCAGGGGGCGGGGCCGTGGGCCCCTCCCCCTGGAAATATCATCCCAAGAAGCTTCGCTTCTCGGGGGCTCCGAAATCAAAGCGACTTTATTGTTTCACCTCAGCGCGGTGGGATAGACGAAAGATTTTACGTCAACTCGGCTTTCGATAACCTCCCACTTCAGGGCCAGGTCGGCCTGGTGCTGAAGGCTCTTCAAGTCCACGGGATGATGCCAGTTCCACAGCCGCATCTTCTTCAGCAGTTGGGGTTTGACTCGGGTGTATTTCCCTATCACCGCTGGCCACTCCTCAGGATGGGCATTGGTGAATTCCTGCCCCCGGTAGAAGCCGCGCACGAAGCGCTCCACATTGGCCTTGTTTTTTTCAACCCAGGACCGGCTGGACACAAACCCGGAAATCTCCAGCGGACGGCCTTTCTCCACCTCGGCATAGGGGTAACCAATTATACGCATGCCACCTCGCCCCCTTTCCAAGGTCACGAAAGGTTCGGTATAAAAGCCAGCCGCGGCCTGGCCACTCCTCACCACCGGACCTATCCTGGGGAAGGGAACCTCTATCCATTTCACATCCTTTTCAGGATGGACGCCGCTTTGGGCCAACCATTCGGCCATGTAGAGGTGGTTGATATTGCGTCGAGTATTCACCGCCAATATCTTACCCTTAAGTCCTTTTACCGAGGTGATTCCCGAGTCTTTCCTGACCATGATAGGCGAGCCATCCTCAGGTTTGGGCCCGGTTACGTACATCTTATTGCGGTTGATAGGCGCGATCAGGACGAAGTCCATGCCTCGCTTATGAGCCATGATAAGCGATATGTAATTGCTCTGGGCCATGTGCAATGAGCCCCCGGCAACAGCGGGCAGGGCCTTAGCCCCTCCGGCGACATATTCCAGTTCTACCCTGATTCCCTCAGCCAAGAAGAACTTCTTGTGCAGGGCCATATAAAAGGGCAAAGTCGAAACGATTCGGAGCACACCAGCCTTCAACTTGGGCTGTGCCGGAAGGACAGAGGCGTATAGGAATACCAGGGTTAGACCCACCAAGACGGCAACTAATCTTTTCATTTACTCCACCTCCTTTTTCTTACCACTCTAACTGCGTTAATCTATCCTGATAAAGCAAGTCGTTGACCGCCCCCTGGCGAGCGGCAGTACCTTTGCCGATCTCTTTTTCAGACATCAATAGTTGCAACCGGCCATAAACAAATATCTCCAGGCAAATTCTTTCCTGGCAGCCGGCTCCAGGAGTTATTTAGCCTCCAACTTGGCTCCGCACTGGCCGCAGTACTGGAAATACTCCGGAATCCCCTTGGCCCCGCAGTTACCGCAGGTGTGGACATACGGCCCCCACATGAACTCGCTGGATTTACCTTCCTTGGCCAGGGTCCTCAACTTTATGTATTCGGGCTTGCGTTTCTCCACGAAGGCCTGCATTCCCTCGCTCGGCTCCCAGGAGGCGTAATGGATAGACAGCCAGTCCCGGGCATGGCCTATGGTCGAATTCCAGGCTAAGTCTTTCCAGAAGTTGGTCTGCTGTTTGGTATAGCGCATACATTCGGGGAACTTGTTGATCAGCTTCTCGGCCATCTCCGCCACCGTCTTGTCCAACTCGGCGTAAGGCACCACCTGGTTGACCAGACCCCACTCCAGGCACTTTTGCGCGCTCAGTGGCTCGCAAAGCCACAGCATCTCTCGCGCCCGACGGTCCCCCACGATGATGGGCAGCCATTGGGTGGCGCCGCCCGCGGCCACGCTGCCCACCTGCACGCCCACCTGCCTGATGGTGGCATGTTCGGCCATGATGGCCAGGTCGCAGGCCATGTTCCATTCGTTGCCGCCACCGACCACCATGCCGTTGATGCGGGCAATAGTGGGCTTGCCAATATTACGGAACATATCGTGGGCCGTGATGTACACGCCCATCCATTTCCAGTACTCGCGCGGTTTCTTGGTGTACTCCTCGGCATACTCCTTCACGTCTCCGCCGGTGCAAAAGGCCTTATCCCCGGCACCGGTCAACACCACCACAGCAACACCATCGTCCCAGCTAGCATCCTGAATTGCCTGAGTCATCTCCTGAAGGGTCAATATACTGTAGGCATTATAGACATTAGGCCGGTTGATAGTGATTCGGGCAACCCAGTCCTTCTTTTCATAAATGATCTCCTTGAAATCAAATTCCTCCGGCCTACGCACTTTGAGAGCTGACATTTATCCCTCCTTTCTCAAAACCTAAACAACAAAATCTACCCCGTCCAAAACCCCTGGGGGTCGTATCTCCTTACCACGGCAAGTTCTTCAGGCCGGGGAGGTTCGGTCATGGAAACTTCAGTTGGGACGGTTAAATCCCAACCGGTGTTCTCCTGTATATCATCCAAGTCAACGCCGGGATGATAGGAGTGCAGATAAGCCTCTCTGGTATCAGGGTCGAACTTTATTATCCCTTTGCTGGTTATAACCACGGCTGGACCGCCGCGGACAAGCCCCTGTTCCTGGCGCCAGCCCGGGCCGGTGCCATAGCCCGGGCTGGTAACATAATCGACTCGCTTAACAAAACGCCTCTTCTCATGGGGCATGATGACCAGCAGCCTCTTGGCCAGGCAAGCTATATCGCCAGCCCCACCGCTTCCCGGCAAGCGCACCAGTCCTCCCCCGGGGGTTTTAATGTAACTGGTGTTCAGGTTGCCGAACCGGTCTATCTGAGCGCCACCGATAAACCCCAAATCCACCAGGCCACTCTGAAGAAGAGACATTATGGTAAGCATATCGGTGCAATTCAAAGCCGCTAAAACATTGGCCGGGTCGCTCACCGTGTACAGCCCTTCTCGGCTGGGCCTATCCCGAATGATACCATTTTCGAACAGGCTGACCGCCTCCTTAGCATGGACCTCTTTAGCCAGCAGGAAAGCCAGTAAAGGCAGGCGCATACCAACGAACACCAGCTCCCGATCCCTGATCTCTCTGGCCGCGGCCACCACCATGAGTTCGGCGCTGGTGTACTCCACTGGCCTATCCCTTAAGTCTTCACCAGTTCGTAGGAGAGCTGGCCGTTGGCCAGGGTAACCGACACCGGTCTTAGCTCCATACCGATCTTTATCTCCTCCGCCTTGATCTCCTTGCTCAGCCGCCCGAAGATCTTCAACTCGTCGTCAAGCTGGGCTACCGCCAGACTGTAGGGGACATCATCCTCAAAGCCGGTCGGACCGTAGTTAGAGGTGGTGTAAGTTAGCAGCCGGGCCGGGCCTTTCATCTCGAACCAATCCACCTCGCTGGCCAGACAGTTGCTGCAATCTATGCGGGGCGGGAAGGAGCGTTTCCCACAACCTTTGCAGCGGGTGGCCATGACCTTTCCCTCGGCCAAGTAATTGGCGAACTGTTCCACTTTCGTCTCCGGAGTAAGACTGATTTTACCGAATTTCTCGAAACCCATCCTTCACCTCCCCAGGATAGTTATATTGCTGTAGATGCCTACGCCGCCGATATTGTGTACCAGGCCGATCTCGGCATCCTTGACCTGTGCCTGGCCCCCTTCTCCCCTGAGCTGCTGGACCACGGTGCGAATCTGGGAGCCTCCGGTCGCCCCTATGGGATGACCCTTGGACAAAAGCCCGCCATCGACGTTGACCGGGATTTTTCCCTCGACGTAAGTCTGGCCCTCATCAATCAATCTGGCCCCCTGGCCCGGCTCGGCGAAACCCAGATCCTCGTAGGCCATTATCTCGGAGATGGTGAAGCAGTCGTGCACCTCAGCCACATCTATATCCTTCGGCCCCAGCCCGGCCATCTTATAGGCCTGTCCGGCCGCCTCTCGAGCGCAAGCCAAGCTGGTATAGCCATCCCGGCCGGTGAGGTTCATGGAAGCGGTGGCTGCCCCCAGGCCCAATATCCAGACCGGGGTGGAAGATATCTCCTTTGCCCTATCCTTGCTGGCCACGATAATGCACGAAGAACCATCGGCGTTGGCACAGCAATCGAACTTCTTGAGCGGGCTGGAAATAACGTTAGAGGTAAGCACGTCCTCCATGGTCACCTCTTTTCGGTAAGCTGCTTTGGGATTGAGGGACCCATATTTGCCGCTTTTTACCCTCACCTTGGCCAACTGTTCGGCGGTGGTGCCGTACTTCTCCATATGGGCCTGAGCATGCATGGCGTAATAGGCGGGCATGGTCGAGCCAAAAGGTGACTCCCAGGTGATGTCCGCGCCCCGTCCCATCCTTTCCTGGGACTCGGCTGAGGAAAGCTCGGACATCTTCTGGAAACCCAGCACGGCCACTACATCATGAAGGCCTGCTTTTATCAGCGAGTACGCCACCCGCAGACCGGCGCTGCCTGAGGAGCAGACTGATTCCAGGTAAAAGGTCGGCTTGGGATTAAGCCCGAAGTATTCGGCCAGTAGGCCGGAGGGTGTGCGTTGCTTGTCGTACTCGGGAGCGGAACAGATGATAGAGGCATCCAGATCCTTAGGCGTGAGCTTAGCGTCCTGGATAGCCTCCTTGAATGCCAGGAAACAGAGCTCCCGGACCGAGACACCGCAGCGCCGCACAAAGCTACTCTGTCCGACGCCAATAATGGCTGCATCTCTCATAAAAATCCTCCTTAAGTTTATCAGGAAAAACTATGCCGAGCAGACTGACAATTTATGGCTAAAACATAGCATAGCCCCAAGCCCGCTTTCAACTCTTTTTCTCCGCCTTTACAAGGGTATTAGCAGATATGCGCGACCCTTCCTCGAGGGGGCAAGCGCCTCTCTTGGGAAAGGGAGGCAAGGTAAGATCTAAACCCTTTCCCTTCTCCAGGGGATGACCGCGCGTTCCACCTCTCTTAGCACAATGGTACTTACTACACCCAGCATGGTGATAACGATGATTCCCACGAACATATTCTCGATAATAAGGGTCTCCCAGGAGGTCCAGATGAGATAGCCGATGCCTGAGTTGGCCGCTACGAACTCGGCCGCCACGATGACGATCAGGGAGACACCCACGCCCAGCCTCAGGCCGGCGAAGATCAAGGGTAGCGCACCGGGAATAATCAGCCGGGTAAACATCTTTCGCCAGGGGGCGCCATAGTTCTTGGCCACATCGAAATATACCGAGTCGATAGTCATAACGCCCACCATAGTATTTATGAGCACCAAGAAGACCACGGCAATAGCTACAACGACTATTTTAGAAGCATCGCCGATGCCGAAAAGGAGCATAATCAGGGGAAGTATCGCTATTTTGGGGATGGGATAGGTGGCAGAGACTATCGGGTCCAGCGCGGCCCTTACCCAGCGAGAGAGGCCCATGATCAGGCCGATGATAATTCCGGGGACGGCACCCAGCAAGAAGCCAACCGACAGCCGCCACAGACTGGCGTACATGTGCACCCAGAGTTCACCCGATTCCATCAACTTATAGGCGCCTTGGCCGATGGTAATCGGGGAGGGCACAAACCGGGCATCCAAGAGGTTCATCCAATTCATTATCTGCCAAATCACAACCAGGGCCAATGGAGATCCAATAGCTAACAACCTCTCTTTAGTCTCCATCCTTAACCTGGGGCTTTTCTTTAA